>DAOMZC010000514.1:0-5207 GCA_035437965.1 Pseudomonadota bacterium | reverse complement strand
AGGGCGATGCGCGGCTGGCCGCCGTAGAGCCGGCGGGCGTAGGCGTAGCTGAGGACCAGCCGCTCGCGCGCCCGGGTGAGGGCGACGTAGGCCAGGCGGCGCTCCTCCGACAGGCGCAGGAGCAGCGCCTCCTCGCTCTCCATCGTCCCCGGTCGCAGCGACGGAAACAGCCCGTCTTCCAGGCCGGTGATGAACACCACCTTGAACTCCAGGCCCTTGGCGGCGTGGGCGGTCATCAGCTGGAGGCCGCGGCTGCCGCCGGCGGTCTCGTCGCCGCTCTGCAGGGCGACCCGGGTCAGGTAGTCGGGCAGGGTCAGGAGCTGCGGCGCCTCTTCAGCGAACAGCTCGGCGAGCGCGCTGACGGGAGGCGCGGGCCGCCCGACCGGCGCCTGGTCGGCGGCGTGGTGCGCCACCTGCTCGGCCGCCTCGCGCTCCTGCTCTTCGATCGAGCCGAGGAGCTCCTGGACGTTCTCCCGCCGCGACTCGTCCTCGGGCTCGTCGGGGCGCAGCATGTGCAGGTAGCCCGAGCGCTGCACCACCTGCTTGGCCAGCTCGGAGAGGCTCGTCCGCCCGGCGAGCTCGCGCAGCTGCTCGATGAGGTCGACGAACGTCTGCAGCTTGCGCCGCGGCCCGGCCGAGACGATCTGTTCATCGTGCAGCGCGCTCTGCAGCGCCTGCCACAGCGAGGTGCCGCCGAGCCGCGCGTGCGCCTCGAGCTTGCCCACGGTGCTCGGGCCGATGCCGCGCGCCGGGACGTTGATCACCCGGCGCAGGGCGAGCTCGTCGGCGGGGTTATTGCACAGGCGCAGGTAGGCCAGGATGTCCTTGACCTCGGCGCGATCGTAAAAGCGCATGCCGCCGACCACCGTGTAGGGGGCGTCGACGGCGCGCAGGGCCTCTTCGAGCACCCGCGACTGCGCGTTGGTGCGGTAGATGACGGCGAAGTCGGCGGGCTCGTAGCCCTCCTCGGTCTGCAGCGAGAGCAGGGTCTGGACGACGAACGCCGCCTCGTGCCGCTCGTCCTGGGCCTGGTGGCAGACGATGAGCTCACCGCCCTCGCGGCGGGTGAACAGCCGCTTGTCGCGGCGCTCCGGGTTGCGGGTAACGACCGCGTGGGCGGCATCGAGGATGACCTGCGACGAGCGGTAGTTCTCCTCCAGCTTGATGACGCGGGCGTCGGGCCAGTCGCGCTCGAAGTCGAGCAGGATGCGCACGTTGGCGCCGCGCCAGCCGTAGATCGCCTGATCGTCATCGCCGACGACCACCAGGTTGCGGCTGCGCTCCGCCAGGTGCAGCAGCAGCCGGTACTGGACGGTGTTGACGTCCTGGAACTCATCGACGAGGACGTGCTGGAAGCGGCTGGCGAGGGCCAGGCGCAGCTCGGGCTCGCGCTCGCACAGCACCACCGGCCACAGCAGCAGATCGCCGAAGTCGGCCGCCCCGAGCTCCAGGAGCCGCTCCTGGTAGCGCGCGTACAGCTTGGCCACCAGATCGGTGAAGTAGTCGTGGCCGCGGAACGTGGCGGGCAGGATGCACTGGTTCTTGGCGCGATCGATGGCCGCCCGCAAGGCCCGCGGCGGCATCGCCAGCTCGTCGAGCCGGAACTCCTCGCACAGCTGCTTGCACAGCTTGAGCTGGTCATCCTCGTCGAGGATGACGAAGTCCTGGGGCAGCCCGGCGTGGCGCGCCAGGCGCCGCAAGAGGCGCGCTCCGATCGAGTGGAAGGTCCCGATCCAGCGCGGCACCCGCGGTCGCGGCGGTCGCAGCGGCCACGGCAGCTCGGCGTCGGCGGGGTCGGCCGGCCCGAACGTCTCGGCGACGAGCTTCTCGGTGCGGCCGCGCAGCTCGCCGGCCGCCTTGTTGGTGAAGGTGACGGCCATGATCCGGTCGGGATCGGCGCCGCGGCGCCGCAGCTCGGCCCGGCGGTAGGTGATGACCCGCGTCTTGCCCGAGCCGGCGCCGGCCAGAAGCAGCAGCGGCCCCCCGTCATGGTGCACGGCCTGCAGCTGCGCCGCGTTGAGTTCGCTTTCACCGAAGATAGACATGCACCTGCAGCAGGGTTATGCCCCACCTGCCGACGAGGCACAAGCCCAGTCCGTCAACGCCCTGTCCGCCGTCCTTGGGTTCGACCGGAGCGCCCAGGCGCCGCCGCGCTGCGCTGTTGACAGGGAGGAAGCATCCGTGATTTGCCATTCATGCATGCGTGTTCCCCGGCGTCTCTACCGACCTCTGCTGCTGTCGCTGGCGCTGCTGCTCGGGCAGAGCGGCGGGTGTGCCGTGGACGAGCGGACCGGCCCGGCGCTCGCCGACGCGCTGGCCGATGGCCCGGTGCGCGACTACGCGGGCCGGCAGGCCGATACGGTGGCGCAGACGAGCCTCCTATTGCAGGAGCAGGCGGCTCCGGTCGGCGGCGCGGCGCCGGACCTGGCGGCGGCCCGGCAGTCGTGGCTGAAGGTACGCGCCGCCTACGAGCGCGGCCTGCCGGTGTTCCTTGTGGTGGCCGCGGAGCTCGATTTCCACCTGGACGGACACCTGGACGACGCGCTGGTGCGCACCGGCCTGCGGCAGCTCGAGCCGGCGCTGTTCGCGACGCCGCCGGCCGGCGCGGCGGAGCTCGCGCGGCTGACCCGGGCGCTGAGCGACTCGGCGCTGGCGCTGCACCTGGCGGTCCCCGATCGCGCGCGGCCGCTACCGGCGACGGCGCTGCTCGGCAGCATGGCGGCGGTGGCGGCGCTGCTGGCGACCCGCTTTGACGGCTCGCTGAGCCCCTATGCCGGGGCGTCGCAGCTCGCGGTGGAGCACAGCCTGCTCGGGCTGCAGCAGATCTACGCGCCGCTATCGCCCCTTGTGGCCGGCGCCGATGCCGCGCTCGATGCCCAGCTGCAGACTCTGCTCGCCGACCTGCTCGCGCAGGTGCGCGCCCTGCCTTCCTTGGACAGCATCCCGGACAAGACGGTCTTCCTGCGCCAATTCGATACCCTGAGCCAGGGGCTGCGTCGGCTCGGGACGGTGCTCGGGCTCTCGGTGACAACCGTCAATCTGAGCTGAGCTCGGCGGCGAAGCCGCCGCCGCCCGGGCCGCGGATTGAGCTGGACGCTTCACTGCAGCGAGGGTAGCGAGGGCCGCATAACGTCCCGATAGAGTCTCGAAAAAGGAGTGTCCTTGCCCCCTTCACGCCGCCTCGCCGACCTCCTCTTCATCCTGATTCTCTCCGGCCTGACTCTCTGGCAGCGGACGCCCGCCGCGGCGCAGCCGGGTCCCGCGCCGCCGAGCCCCGCCGCCGGGCCGGTCATCGAGCTACCGCCCGAAGCGGAGGCCGCACCGCCGCCCGCCGCACCGCCGGCTGGCCCCGCCGCACCCGTCGCCCCGCCGCTGAGCGAGTCGGTGCCGCTGCAGTCCCCCTACCTGGTCGGCGACCAGCCGCGGCGCGCCATCCAGGCCCGCCTGTTCAGCCTGGCGCGCGAGTCGCAAATCGATGTCTCCCTGGACCCGCGCACCGCCGGCCAGCGCGGCGCCACCCTGGGCGGCTACGGCGAGGTGACCCTGAACGTACCCGTGGACCGCTCGGGCCCGGCGATCGCCGACCTGCGCCGCACCGTCCTTTACGTCGGCTACAACTTCACCGATCACATCCGCTACTTCGCCGAGATCGAGTGGGAGCACGCCTTCACCTCGAGCGAAGAAAAGGGCGAGATCGCCGTCGAGCAGATGCTGATCGACTTCACCATCCGGCGCTACTTCAACGTGCGCGCCGGCATGACGATAGTGCCGATAAACCTCATCAACCTCTTCCACGAGCCCTCGACCTTCAACGGAGTCGAGCGCCCGGACGTCGATGTCTACATCATTCCCAGCACCTGGAAGCAGCTCATGGTGGGCATTTACGGCGCCGTGGGCGCGCTCCGCTATCAGCTCTACGCCACCCCCGGCCTGCGCGCCGAGGGCTTCACCGCCGCCACCGGTATCCGCGGCGGCGTGCAGGGAAACCTGGCCAAGACGCGCGACTTCGGGGTCACCGGCCGGCTCGACTACGCGCCGCTGCTCGGGATGAACCTCGGCCTGTCGGGATACTTCGCCGCGGCGAGCCAGGGCGACCCGAACCTCGGCGACACCAGCGTCGCCATCGCCGCCCTGGACGGGCGCTATGGCCGCGCCGGGTTCCTCGTGCGGGCGCAGCTCTCCTATGTCTACATTCACAACGCCGAGAAGCTCAACCAGACCCTGGCGCTGATAAACCCCGGGGCGGGGCCGGTGGCGCGGCAGCTGCTTGGCGGATACCTCGAAGTGGGCTACGACCTGCTGCAGCCGCTGCACCTGCGCTCGGGAATGCAGCTCGCGGCGTTCTTTCGCTATGACCGCACCAACACCCAGCTCGATGTGCCAGAAGCGCCGCTCGGCGCGCCGCGAGTGGGCGGCTTCGATCGCAGCGCCTACGTCGCCGGCCTTACCTTCAAGCCGATCTTCGAGGTGGCGGTCAAGTCCGACTACACCTACCGTCACAGCGAGCTCGCCGGCAGCGGGACCCACGTTGCCGACTTCGCGCTCGCCTACCAGTTCTAGTCGGAGGGAATCCATGCGCGCCCAGAGGCTCCTCCCTTTCCTCCTTCCTTTCCTCCTTCCCTTCAGCGGACTCACCGCCTGCGGCGACGCGCCGCCGCCGCCCGTGGGCGCGAGCCTGTACCGCATTCCCTACGAGTCCTTCCCGCTGCCCGCCGACAACCTGCCCACGCCCGAGCGCCTGGAGCTCGGCCGGCTGCTCTTTTTCGATCCGCTCCTGTCGCGTAACCACCGCGTCGCCTGCGCCACCTGCCACCAGCCCGAGCTGGCGATGGCCGACGGGCTGCCGGTGGGCGACGCGCTCGCCGCGGCGGCGGGCGGTGAGCTGCCGCGCGCCTCGCCGACGATCTACAACATCCGCTTCCAGCACGCGCTGTTCTGGGACGGCCGCGCCAGCAGCGCCGCGGACCTCGCGCTGCAGCCGATCGAGAACCCCCAGGAGATGGGCAACACGGTGGACCACGCGCTCACCGAGCTCGCGGCCCTGGGTGACTACCAGCAGCGCTTCGCGCGCGCCTATGGTGGACTTGACCGCTCATCGCTGCAGCGCGCCATCGCCTGCTTCATCAGCAGCGTCACCGCCAACGACACGCCGGCCGATCGCTACCTGCAGGGGGACAGCGCGGCGCTGAGTCCGGCGGCGACCGCCG
>DAOMZC010000513.1:0-5220 GCA_035437965.1 Pseudomonadota bacterium | reverse complement strand
AAGCTCGGGCGGCGGCCTAGGGCGGCGCCGCCTCGGGGTCGCGGAGGAGCTCGTGCAGCAGGCGATCGGCGGCCGAGTAGGGATCGGTAGCGCGGCGCTGCACCTCCTCGACAAGGTGGTAGTGCTGGGCGAGCCGGTCGTCGATGGCGCGGCCGAGGCGGTCGAGCAGCACCTCGCGCAGCTCGCGGCGGGCGCGCTGCGCCTGGCGGGCGGCGGTGGCGGCGGCGGTGTGGGTGCGGTGGCGGGCGATCGCGGCGACGAGCTCTGGCAGGCCCTCGCCGCGCATGGCGACGGTGCGGATGATCTCGACATCGCGCCCCGGGGCGTCGGCGGCGTCCAGGGCCTGCAGCTTCACCGGCGCGGTCGGTCCGGCGCCCGGCCCGGGCCGCTGGGCGGTCTTATCGCCGCGGTCGCCGCGGTCGCCCTTGTCGCGTAGATCGAGCATGGTCAAGAGGTCGCGAACCGTGCGATCGGCGCCCTCGCGATCGGCCTTGTTGACGACCAGCACGTCGGCGATCTCGAGGATGCCGGCCTTTATCGCCTGGACCTCGTCGCCCAGGCCCGGCACCGTGACCACGACCTTGGTGTCGGCCTGGGCGACCACGTCGATCTCCCCCTGGCCGACGCCCACCGTCTCGATGATGACCAGGTCGAAGCCCATCGCATCGAGCACCGCGACGATCTCGCCGGTCGAGCGCGACAGCCCGCCCAGGTGCCCGCGCGCCGCCAGCGGGCAGGTGAACACCCCGTGGTCGGGCGCGTGGCGCTGCATGCGGATGCGGTCGCCCAGGATCGCCCCGCCCGAAAACGGACTCGACGGATCGATGGCGACCACCCCGACGCGCAGGCCCTGCTGCCGGTACTGGCTGATGAGGTTATCGACCACCGTCGACTTGCCGGCGCCCGGGTTGCCGGTGATGCCGAGGATGAACGCCCGCCCGGTGTGCGGCCATAGCTGCCGCAGCACCGCCCGCGCCAGCGGCAGGCGATCGTCCAGATCGCGGATGAGCCGCGCCGCCAGCCGCAGGTCGCCGCCGCGCACGCTGGCAGCGAGCTCCTGGGCCCGCCCTTGCTCTGTGCCATTAGACTGGATCATGACCGCCGGAGGTATCGTAACAGCGGTTGGCCTGTCAACAGAAGCGCCGGCTTGGGACAGCGGCTCGTTAGTAAGTGGGCCGCCATCAAGCCGGGTCCGGTCGGCACGGGGGCGAGCCGGCAGGACTCCGACCGGGCCGCGAGCTCCGGGTCCGGCTGGTGCGAGCAGGAGCGAGCCGGCTGTACTCAAACCGGCCGCGAGCTCCGGGTCCGGCTGGTGCGGGCAGGAGCGAGCCGGCCGGACTCCGACCCAGCCGCGAGCTCCTGGTCCGGCCCGACCAGGGTTAGGCCGGCGCGGGCGCTGGGGCTTTGCACCGCTTCCAAGAGGGGATGCAGCCGCGCCCGCACGTGCGTTTCATTTTGAAAGAGCCGCTCCAGTCCGGCCCGGAGGTGAGTTGTTGCTGGCGAAGGGCGTGCGGGCGTGGTCAGGAGGCGAACTTCAACCGGCGAAAGACGTTGAGGCGTGGCCCGGAGGCCAGTTTTAAGTGGCGAAGGGCGTGCGGGCGCGGACCGGAGGCGAGTTTTAGCCGGCGAAGGGCGTGCGGGCGCGGACCGGAGGCGAACTTGAGCCGGCGAAGGACGTGCGGGCGCGGCCCGGCCGCGCGCTGTAGCTGTTGTGGGATGCCAGGGTTCCGCCGCTTTGTCTCGGTTGGGCGCTCCAATGGCTGCGGAACCCGCCTGGGGTTCATGGCAAGCGCCGAGAGACTCGCGCGGCCTGCCGCTGGTGGGTCCGGGCAACCGGCCTTGCGCCTTCCGTCCCACCGATCTTCCCATTGCCCAATGGCCATTGCCCATTGGGTCGAGCGGGGCTGGCCCGGCGCAGCATGACCGGAGACGGCGCGCGGTCGGCGGAGGTGCGACTCCCAGAGCGGGTTAAACAGCAGCTCTAAAGTGTCGTTGCGAGTGGCCTTGACTCGCCCCGCTTCGCTCTGCTTCGGCGGCATCCTCGACGGAAGGACGCGGCGCGGCGAGCTCCCGGGGCCTGGCATGGAACTGGCATTGTCCGCTTGCCCGAAGGCGCCCGGCGCCTAGAGGAGCGCCCGCTGCGGGCGAACGCTTTCCCATGGAGACACCCATGATCCGCTCAAGATTTGCTTACCGCGGCAAGGGTCCGCTGCTTATTTATCGGCTGGCCCGGCTCGCGGTGGTCGCGCTGCTCCTTATCGCCGGGACGGCGAGCGCGGCTCCATCGCCCACGGTGCTGGTGCTCAGCGTGGCGGAGGAGGGGCGGCAGCACGACAGCCTGCGCAACCAGGTCGGCGAGCTGATGCAGCGGGCCGGCGCGCGGCCGATCGACGACGCCGGGCTGACCGCCGCCAACCGCGCCTGTCAGGAGCCGGTCTGCCTGGGCAAGCTGGCCGAGGACCACCGCGCCGAGCTGATCCTGGCCGCCCGCATCGAGCGCCGCAGCCGCCACGAGCGCCTGGTCGACATGTGGCTCTACGAGGCCAAGAGCGGCAGCGACCAGTCCGAGCGCGGGCTCTGCGATGTCCGCGACATGAAGGACTGTGTGACCAGCCTGGCCGGCAAGCTGATTGCGCCGCAGCTCGATGGGAGCGCCCCGCGGGAAGGGAAGGAGCCTGGACCGGCGGCTCTGATCGCTTCGTCCAAAGCGCCGGCCCGACGCGCCAGTCGGCCGGGCTGGCGGATCGGTCTGGGAGTCGGGCTGACCACTCTGGCGCTTGGGGCGCTGGCGACCGGGATCGGTACCAGCGTGCTCCAAGGACAGGCGGGCCCGACGGGGAGCTGTCCGCAGGTGGGCCAGGAGATGGGCTGCGCCTACAACTTCATGCCGCTGTCGACGCCGAGCTATGTCGCCGCCGGGGTCCTGGCGGTCGGGGCGATTCTGTCCTTTTCGTTACCGGCTGCGCGCGCGCAGCAGAAGGAGAAGCAGCGATGAGTACGAATCCTGATTGTCCGAACCCTACGTTCTATCGGTGCAGCGCCGTCCTGTTGACCCTCTGCGCACTCACGGGCTGCGACGCGTTTCTGGTTTCGATCTGTGAGTTTGAGGAGCTGCCGGCGTGCAGCATGATGGCAGCGGTTTCTTCAACGAATCCGGACATGTCGAAAAGTCCTGATCTCGCAGTTCCGGTAATTAAAGAAGCAACTTTCAGCCTTCGTACCTCATTTGCGATTGACGGTTACCATAAATTCAATGGGATCATCGATAAGAAAATGCTGACTATAGCGAGAAAGTCGAACGGCTCTTTGTCCTGGGAGGCGTGGAGATTTGACTTGAATAATCCTGTGGAGATGAGTCGTTCGATTTTGACTAACATAGTCGATATTCCGAATATTCCTTCTGATTTTGACTTCTTCAAGGATGAAATTTATACTGCAGGCCAGAAGTATTACCATTTTCAGCATGTGATGAATCGACAATTGTTCGAATTTAATGGTAGTAATCGGAGACCAATAATGGCCATCAAATTGACTGATTCTTCTCAACCGAGAGCTTTTGCCCATCCGCTCTTCAATGCGTTTGTGGTAGCAGCAGAGCCGACACCACCACAGGTGAATTCGACAGTTGCAGTTTCAGATGGGTTTCCAACTGTTCTTGTCGCTAGTGCGACTCCAACAGCCTTTGTCGTTGGAGACCTTGACAGCAATGACCCTACAAATAACGGAGAAGAGATTATTCTTTTCAATGGGAAAACACCTCAAAGTGTAAGTCACTGGGTACCGAACGAATCTACTAATCCAGATGATGAACTGTTGGCTTCATTGAAGCTGACTATTGCGCGAACTAAAGCAGGCGACGAAAGTCCTATTGAAGCGGCTTTTATTACGGGACTCAACGGCGATGTATTTCCTGATTTGGTATACTCTCGCAATGGGCAAGTCTATGTAACCTCATACCTCGGAAAAGATAAAAAGATTGAATCGCGGTTCAAAGACTGGCCCGAAAAAATCGCTTCGATTTCCGGTGAAAAGATCAAGTCGCTGGTCGCCGTAGAGCTGACCAACGACGCGTATCCAGAGCTCGTTGTTGAGACAGATAAAGCTGTCCACTTTTACGTAAACACCCCCAAGTGAGAATACTCCCATGGTGGCTTCGGTTGCTCGGGAAGACTGCATGTTCGCGATCGGGCATGTGCTGCATGAGACCTACCGCATCGAGCGGCTGCTCGGGCAGGGGGGCATGGCCTCGGTGTTCGAGGTGGCGCACGCGCGGCTGCCGCGACGCTTCGCGCTCAAGATCATCACCGCGCACGATGCGCAGTCGGCTGAGTACATGCTGCGCTTCCGCCGCGAGGCGGAGATCCTGGCGTCGCTCGATCACCCGAACCTGGTAAACGTCATCGACTGGAACATCACCCCGGCGGGGCAGCCCTACCTGGTGATGGAGTTCCTGTCGGGGGAGGATCTGGCGCACCTGCTGCACCGCAGCGGCGCCCTGCCGCTCAAGGTGGCGCTGAGCATCTTCGCCCAGGCGGCGGCGGCGCTGGAGGTGGCGCACAGCCACGGCATCACCCACCGCGATCTCAAGCCGGCCAACATCTTTCTGTGCAAAAACGGTCTGGTTCCGCATTACACAAAGGTGCTCGACTTCGGAATCGCCAAGAGCGCGCGGCACTCCCAGGCGCTGGTCACCGATCACCTGGTGCTGATGGGGACTCCGGCCTACATGGCGCCCGAGCAGGCGCGCGGCGACTCGGGAGGGGTCGATGCGCGCTCGGATCAGTTCTCGCTGGCGATCGTGCTTTACGAGATGCTGGCGGGAAAGTCGGCCTTCTATCGGCGCGGCGAGCCGGCGATGACCACCCTGTGCCGGATCCTCACCGAGGACCCGCCGCCGCTGCCGGATGCGCCGATGAACCAGGCGGTCATGCGCGCGCTGCGCAAAGACCCCGATGAGCGCTACCCGTCGCTCGCCGAGATGGTCGCCGCGGTGATGAACGCCTCGTCGGTGCCGCTGGAGCTCATCGAGATTCCCGAGCGCACCGATCCGATCACGGTGCGCAAGCTCGGGAGCTCAGGCGGCGCCGCGGCTCCCGAGCTCCGGCGCGCCGCCCCGGCCGTCGCGCCGCGGAATGTCGCGGCAGCACCGCTTCCCGAAGACGGCCCGCTGTCGACTACTACTGCGCCTACAGATGGTGCGCCCAGCTATCCCCCGCCCTC
>DAOMZC010000512.1:0-5221 GCA_035437965.1 Pseudomonadota bacterium | reverse complement strand
TGCCAGCTGGCGCTGACAAAAAAGCAGCTCCGGTCGGCCCACGCCTTTGGGGTCCACTTGACGGGC
This sequence comes from Pseudomonadota bacterium, assembly GCA_035437965.1. Lineage (GTDB taxonomy): Bacteria > Myxococcota_A > Polyangia > Palsa-1104 > JAEUJZ01 > CALFML01. The sequence goes on along the minus strand of DAOMZC010000512.1, from coordinate 5,155 downwards.
GATGGGGGGCTTCGCCTATCTCTTGGGCACACTGGAAATTCTTTCGGGAGCTAATAGGCGTGGGCCGACCTGCGATGTTTTCGGCGGGCCTTCAAGCCCGACGGAAACATCGCAGGGAAGGGGGACCCGCGCCGCTGTATTTTACGGTTGTGCCCCTCCGCTAGGGGCCTCTTCGGCAGGTTCCGGCTTCTGGCTATTTTTCCAGGTCGGCGGGCAGCTCGGGCTTGTGGTTGCTGGCGACGCCCCAGCGGGACTTTTTCCACTTGTCCTGGTAGGCCATCCACAGGCCCATGGCGTCGGCGATGAAGCGGTAGGCGATGGGCTGCTCGGCGGTCAGCTCCTTCTGCTCGCCGGGGTCGTCCTGGCCGTCGTAGAGCTTGACCTGGCCGGAGCCGCCGACCCACAGCTTGTAGCGGCCAAGGCGCATGGTGTGGGCGAGCTCGTACTGGCTGGCGATGGCGGGCCGGGGGTAGCCGGCGCCCTGGCCCTGGGAGATGGGGATCAGGGACTCGCCCTGGACTTCCTTGGGGGTGGGCAGGCCCAGCGCATCGGTCAGGGTAGGCAGGAGGTCGACGAGCTCGGCCCCCTCCTCTACCACCTTGCCGGGCGGGAACAGCGGGGGATAGGAGATCCACATCGGGATGTGCACGAGCTCCTGACGCAGCGACTGGCCGTGGCCGACGCGACCGTGGTCCCAGAACTCCTCGCCGTGGTCGCTGGCGAACACGATCATGGTGTCGCCGTCGTGGCCGGTCTTCTTGAGGAGGTCGAGGAGCTGGCCGAACTGGTGATCGCTGTACGAGATGTCGCACTCGTATAGGGCGATCACGCGCTCGCGATCGCGGGCGGTGATCTGCAGCTGGCCGGCGACGATCTTGTCGAGCTGCGGGTCCATGCAGCCCTTTACGAAGGGGCCGCTATAGGGCTTGGGATCGTACTTGCTGATCCACGGCTCGTAGGCGCGCCAGGAGACGTGGGCATCGATGGTGCCGAGGTAAAGGAAGAACGGCTTGGTCTTGCCGGGGCCCTTGGTAAGAAAGTTGCGCGCGTCGCCGACGAGGTCAGCGGACTTGAGGCCGCCGCCTTCGTGGATGTGGTTCTTCAGCAGATCCCAGCCGTCGCCGAAGCCCCAGCGCTTGGTGATGTAGCCGTTGGCGATGTGGCCGATGGTGTAAAGGCCGGCGCCCTTGACCGCCTCGGGCAGGATGACGAACGAGTCGCTGAGGACGGCCTTGTCGCCGATGAAGTGGTGCTGGGAGGGGTAGAGCCCGGTGAACAGCGAGGCGTGGCTGACCCGCGACTCGTTGCCCTGGGCGTAGGCGGTGGCGAAGCGGGTGGCGGTCTGGCTGAAGGCGTCGAGGACGGGGGTCTCGACGCGCGAGTTCTTGTTCCACAGGCGGTACTTGTCGGCGCGGGTGTCGTCGGACAGCCAGAAGACGATGTTGCGCGGGTGCTGGTCGCGGCGGACCACTGGCGGCGGGCCGGCGGTGAGCAGCTGGGCCTCGCTGAGGGCCACCTGGGGGCAGCTGCCGACGGCGTGCAGGCCGAGGCGGCGGACCTCACCGGGGGCGGACAGCTCCAGCGGGGTGCCGTCGAGGGCGAGGTCCATCGGCTGACCCTTCTTGGCCTTGCCGGGACCGTCGAGGGTCACCTTGAGCTGGCAGCCGGCGCCGTCGCCCTTGGCGCGCAGGGCGCCGCCCTTGGGGAGCTGGACGTAATAGTAAAGGGCGCCGCCGCCGGGGATGAGCAGCTTGTCGCCGCCGCTGAGCTTGGGCGGCAGGGCGCCCTGGGGCGGGGGGGTGCCGCCGAGCTGCAGCCACTGCACCGCGGCGGCAGCGCGCACCGGGGCGCCGCCGGGCTGTCCCTTGCCCTCGCTCGGGAACGAGCCGACCTGGGCGAAGGTGAGGGTCAGGTTGTTCTCGCCGGGAGCGAGCGCGTCGGGCGGCAGCTGCACCTGGGCGACCTGCCAGCCGGGGTTGAGGGTCACCGGCTGGCTCGCCTTGCCGTTGACGCTGAGCTTGACCGACGAGCGGCTCGGGCTCTTGAGCGATAAAAAGACGGTCTGGCTCTGCGCCTGCGCGGGGGTCAGCGGCACATCGAGCTTGGCGCTCGCCTGCGCCAGGGCCACCGGCTTGCCATCGACCTCGGCGCGCAGCCGCCAGGTCGGCGAGGGTCGGCCGAAGTGCTGGTAGCGAGCAAAGCCGGGCGACCCGGCGGCAATGACCAGACCCCCGCGCTGCTCCAGGTGCGCCAGGGTCCGGTTGGCGGTCAGATCAAATACAGGGTGACTCGCTTCGGCGCCGGCCGGGTCGGCGGCAGCGAGCATCACCACGCCCAGCACCACCGAGCCGGCGCGGCGGCAGCCCGGAAGGGTCAGGCGGCGCCGGGGGCGGGAGTCCAGGCTCGGGCAGTTGAACTTTTGGCAGGTCGTCGGGTTCACCACACATCCTCGTAAGCAGAAGCGTCCGCGCGGCCGGGCCCAAGGACCCCAAGGACCCCAAGGACCCCAAGGACCCCAAGGACCTAAAGACTTATAGACCGCGGGCTCCGTCGCCGGCGCGGCCGGCGCGAGTCGATTTCATGAGTCCGGACACACCTTATACGCAGCGGGGCGCGAAAATAAAGAAAGAGCCTTCGGGTGTGGCCAGGTCCAGGTCTTTGAACAGCTCTTTAGGCGGATCTCTAAGCGGGGGGGCGGTCGTCGGCAAGCAAACTGGACCGCGGAGGGAGGATCGGGAGGGAAGCGCTGTCTGTCGAGGTCTACAGAAGTCTACAGATGTCTGTCGAGGTCTGCTGCTGTCTGTTGAGGTCTAGTCGCATAGGCCCGGCATAGCAGTCGCCGCAATTGGAATAAAGGCTCAGCTTATTTCCAACATCGGACCTTCATCTCGTAGCAATATGGGAAGTAATTAGATGGCGCGCAAACACCCAGACGGGCTATACGTTTTGTTTTTTACCGAGATGTGGGAGCGCTTCGGGTTCTACCTGATGATTGCGCTCTTCTCTCTGTACCTGAACGAGAAGCTCCACTGGTCCGAGGCCGATGCCTCGCGGACGTTTGGCACCTACAACGGCCTTGTCTACCTGACCCCGTTCTTCGGCGGGATCTTCGCCGATCGGATCTTCGGTTACCGGCGCGCGGTGATCACCGGAGCGGCGCTGCTGGCGGCCGGCTATCTGCTTTTCGCGGTCGGCAACATGATCGCGTTCTATTGCTCGATAGGGCTCTTGGTGCTGGGCAATGGGCTCTTCAAGCCGAACATCTCGACCCTGGTCGGCAACCTGTACCACCAGGGCGACTCGCGCCGCGACTCTGCTTTCAGCATCTTCTACATGGGCATCAACATCGGCGCCGGCCTTGCACCCATCGTCGGCGGGTACATCCGGCAACAGCTCGGCTGGGGCCCGGCGTTCGCCACCGCGGGCCTGGGGATGCTCTTGTCGATCGCGATCTTCACCGCGTTCCGCCACCACCTGACGATCGCCGATCAGCGCTCCTCGGTGTCGGCGCTGCTCGACGTGCCGCTCGGGCCCGACTACGAGGACAAGCCCGACCCGCCGGCGGTCGAGCGGCAGCGCATCGTCGCCCTCATCGTCATGTGCGGCATCGTCATGCTGTTCTGGCTGGCCTTCAACCAGAACGGGACCTCGCTGACTTTCTGGGCGCGCGACAACACCGACCGCTTCATCCGCCTCGGCTCGCACAGCTGGGAGATCGCGCCGGAGTACTACGCGGCGGTAAACTCCATCTTCATCATCTCGCTCACCCCGGTGCTGGTCGGGCTCATGGGGCTGCTTCGCCGCTACAACCTGGAGCCGTCGACGCCGGCCAAGATTGGCCTGGGCATGCTGCTCACCGCGCTGGCCTACATGGTGATGGTGCTCGGGTCGTGGGCCGGCGGCAATACGGGCAAGGTGAGCATGCTGTGGCTCATCGGCTGCTACTTCCTCATCACGATCGGCGAGCTGTTCGTGTCGCCGCTCGGGCTGTCGATGGTGACCAAGCTGGCGCCGCGGCGCATGACGGCGATGCTGATGGGGTGCTGGTTCATCTCGACCGCGATCGGGGCCAAGCTGTCGGGGCAGATCGGCGTGTTCTGGGACCGCTGGGAGCACTCGAAGTTCTTTGCCCTGCTGGTGCTGACTTCGCTGTTCGCGGCGGCCATCCTGGTCTGGCAGTTCAAGCGCCTGCTGGCGGCAATGCCGCCCGAGGGCCCGACCGAGACGCCGCCGCCGGTGGTACGACAGGCCAAGTCGGTGCCGGTCGTGGCCGGCGTGAGCTCGAGCACCGCCTAGCGGCGTCTTAAACTACGCCCCACACAAAATACGAACCGGTCCTGTCACCTGCGGCACCCCGCCGCTGGCGCGACGCTGACGCGGCGGGGCCCCGCCTCCGGCGCCACCCACTCCTAGGTGAAAATCAACTGTTTCAGGCGCCCCATCTCGTCGGGCGCGGTTCAGGCGAGCGTGCAGCGATCGGGGGCGCGCGGGATGCCGAGGCGGCGTGCCAGCTGCTCCAGTTGGTCGGCATCTTCGGGCGGCAAGGGCACGATCGGGCCGAGCAGACGCGTCGCGTGCAGGATCTTCGCCGAGTGCTCCAGGGTCTCCATGCGGTGCCACGCCTCATCGAGGGTGCGCCCGAGGGTCAGGGCGCCGTGGCGGTGCATCACCACGGCGTTTGACTGGCGGATGTAGGGGCGCAGCGTCCGCGGCAGCTCGGCGGTGGTGGGCATCGAGTAGGGGGCGGTGAGCACCGGGCCGAGCACCAGGCACGACTCGGACAGCACCGGCTCGGCCAGCGAGACGCCGGCCAGCGCCAGGGCGACCGCGAGCGGCGGGTGCGCGTGCACGACGGCCCCGACATCGGGGCGCTCGGCGTAGCAGAGGGCGTGCATGAGGAACTCGGACGACGGCGCGTGCTGGCCGCGCTTGCGCCGACCGTCGAGGTCGGTGACGGTGAGCTCGTGCGGCTTGATGAAGCCCTTGTGAAAGCCCGACGGGGTGACGAGCACCCGGTCGGCGCCCAGGCGGCACGACACGTTGCCGTCGCCGGCGGCGCTCAGGCCCTTCTCGTATAGCCGTTGGCCGATCTTGGTGAGCCGCTCGCGCAGGGCGGCCCTGGCAATCGGCCGGCCGGAAGGATCCATGCCGGGCT
>DAOMZC010000511.1:0-5227 GCA_035437965.1 Pseudomonadota bacterium | reverse complement strand
GTCCACCTTGCTGCGCTCGGGAAGCACCTGGTCTTTTCCCGCCAGCTCCTTGGCGCGGTCGAGCAGCGTGCGCAGCGTGGTCGGATCGGCCGGAACCGCGTGCAGCACGGTACGACACTCGGCGGCTCCGCGGTAGTCGGTGCCGTAGCCTATGCTGAGCGCGGCGTTGATGGCGACGCCGCCGATTCCCGCCGAGACCCCGCCGCCGGCCGAGACATCCAGGTGCTGCGCCAGATCGAGCTTGACGTTCAGGGTCGTCTCGGTGAACTGGTAGCGGGTCGGCGCCAGGTTGATGAGGAAGTCCTTGATTACGGACTGGAACTGCTCGAAGCGCTGCTTCTCCTCGGCGCTTAGCTCGGCGCTTGTCTGGCCGTCTTGCGTCTTGCGCCCGCCAAGCAGCGATTGGGCCATGACGATGAGGCGTTCGATGGACTGCAGATAATCAAGGTCGAAGTGCCGCTGCGCCTCGGCAATGCTTAGTCCGAGGCCGGCGATGATGTTGGGAATATGCGTCAAGTCATCAATTATTTTCGTCGACATGAATGTTCCTTAGTGATGATGGGGGGGCAAGATCAGGCTGGGCGCAGCGCGGACTTCGACCCGCAGAGAAGACTCTTCCGCAGTGGTGGAACCGTATAGCGTGCGATATCCGGCATTAATCGGGGCAGCGACAAGGGAAAAGGACCCGGACCGCTTGGCGGTCATCCTCAGGGAACAGCTAACCTGGTAATCGGTCACCCGGATTCCCGCCGGCGCCAGCGGCAGCAGCAAGCTGCGCGTCGCCTCTGGTGTCGTGGCAAGGAGCGCCGCGAACTGTTCCCGCAGGTCGCGAGCTGTGGCATCAAGGCGCTGCTGGACAAGGATGCTATCGGCCGCCAGCGTGGACACGATATTACCCAAATCCAGCCACTGCTCATGGGGCATCATTTAGTGGAACATGCTCTTAAAACAGCTGTCAACAACTTCTGCGGCGGCCTTCCCCCAAAAAGGGAGCTACTCCTAGCTAGTCCTCGTACTCCTTGGTGCGGCGCAGTAGCCGAAGGCAAGGTCTTGTAGGGCCGGCATTTGACAACCAGAATGGCCCAGGTCTTGGTAAAGTGATTGTGCGGCCGGCCTGGTACAGCGGTGTTGCCCGGCTTGGACTCTGTCGGTGTAAGATGGGTGGGTGCAGCCGATGACGATCGCAATGGACGGGCGCACTTTTTTCGACTTGAGCGCCGAAGAACGCAGCGATTTTCTTGCCCAGCTCGAGAGGGCCCGCCCAGAGCTCTGTTTCAACGGCATCAACTGCGCCGCCGGCACTTATGGGATTGCGCCGATGACCGGCCCGGCGCTGGCCGCGAGCCTCCGCGGCGAGCCGCCGCCCGACAACCTGGCAGAGCTCCAGAGCAAAGCCGATCCGGGCGCCTTTCCGCTCGCGGCGGACCATGATCCAACCCGCATTGATCAAAGCGGCTGGGCGGTGATCTTCGCCGCCGATTCCGACCCGGCGGTCCAAGAGGCGCTCAAACCCCTTCTGGACCTTCGCCGCGCGCAAGCCGGCGATCTTTTTCGCAGCTTCACCGGTAAGAGCGGTTACCGCCCCGGTGAGACCAAGAGCCAGTTCTGCGCGCGTCACCGCATCAGCGATGGACCCGCCGAGCCGAGCGAGCTCGGATACTACGTCCTTATCGTCGGCAGCCCAGACACGATTCCATTTGGGTTTCAGTACCAGCTCGATGTGATGCGGGGCGTCGGGCGCCTGTTTTTCGCCACCGCGGCCGAGTATGCCAGCTACGCTCGCTCGGTGGTCGAGGCAGAGTCTGGCCAGCTGCAGCTTGCCCGCCGCGCCGTATTTTTCGGCGTCGCCAATCCGGATGATACAGCGACAAAGCTGTCGGCGCAGTATCTGGTCCAGCAGGTCTATGAAGACCTGCGCAAGCGCCCGACATTCACCCGCTGGGTAGCTGAAGGTGACACCAAGCGGGCGCAGAAGCTTGCCTGGTCCCTGGAGTCCGTCATCGGCGAGCTGGCTACCAAGTCACGCCTCGGGCAGCTGCTGGGGGGCGCGGATACGCCGGCGCTGCTCTTTACCGCCAGCCATGGCGCCGAGTTCCCTGCCGGCGATCTGCGGCAGCTGCCGCACCAGGGCGCCCTGGTCTGTCAGGACTGGCCCGGACCGAGCAGCTGGCAGGGGCCGGTGCCGCAAGACTTCTACTTTGCCGGCGATGACATCGCCAGCAGCGCGCGGCTGCAGGGGCTCATCAGCTTCCACTTTGCCTGCTTTGGCGGCGGCACTCCCAAGCTCGATCAGTTCGCCCAAAAGGCGCGGCGCAGCGACCGGCAGCTCATCGCGCCGCAGAACTTCGTCGCCCGCCTGCCGCAGCGCCTGCTCGGCCACCCGAGCGGCGGCGCGCTGGCGGTCATCGCCCACGTCGAGCGGGCGTGGGCCTACTCGTTCCTGTCGCCCGCCGGAGTGGAACAGACCACGGCCTTCAACCGTACGCTCGGGCAGCTCCTCTCCGGCGCTCCGGTCGGCTGGGCTACGGAGCCGCTGAACCTGCGCTATGCCGATCTCGCCACCGAGCTTACAACGGTCCTCGAAGAGCTGTCCTACGACTCAAAATCCAAGGGTGCCTACGAGCTGGCGGCGCTGTGGACCAATCACAATGACGCCCGTGGCTATGCAATCTTCGGCGACCCGGCGGTTCGGCTGCCGTTCGCTGGGGACGCGGACGAGCCGAGGCCCATAGTCGGGCCAGAGCTCCTGCCCGCCGTTTCGTCCGCTGCCGCACCGCCGGCTGCGGACACCCAGTCTGCTCTGCCCGCGCGCAAGACGCCTGCGCAATAGAATCGGGATTCTGTGTCCGAGCCGATATCACTCATTCTCGAGTTTGCGCGGGCCAAGGAGGCAGCCGACCCTTACGCCTTCCATTTCAGCCCGCAGCAGTATCTATTACGCAGCGCCAGCGGGGGCATCGAGAGCGCCACGCTGGCCTGGGATGAAGGGCTGCTCGCCGACCTGACGGCAGCCCGCCTGCCTGGGCGCTCACCTGTGGTCGTGCAGCGCCTGGGCGAGACGCTCCGCCACTTCTTGGACGAGGCAGATTGGGAAGATGTAGAGACCCAGATCCTCGCCGCGACCCGGCAGAATCGCGAGGTGGTGCTGACCATCCGTTCGGCCGCTGCCGAGCTCTATGCGCTGCCCTGGGAACTGACGACGCTGCGCAACACCGGACAGCACCTCGCCGAGCTGCCGGAAGTCCTTCTGCGCTACGAGTGGCCCGACACCGAGTCGGCGCCGCTGCACCCGGCGGCGATGCAAGAATCGGGGCGCATCCTATTTGCCTGGTCCGCCGCAGCGGGCCAGGTTCCCGCGGTGGAGCAGCTCACCGCGATCGAGTCCGCCTGTCAGCAGGGACACTATCCTTTTTCGCGCGACACCGACGTGCTGGCCAACGTCTCCTGCAGACGCCTGGTCGAGACGCTGACGACGGCCCAGAAAGAGGGTATGCCGTTTGTGGTGCTGCATCTTCTCTGCCATGGCAGCACGCAAGGTAAGTCCTTCGGCCTGGTCCTGGATGATGACGACGCGGCGACAGGCGCTGGCGAAGTGCTGGTGGATGCGGGACGGCTGCGGCAGCTGATTACCCCGTTTGCCGGCACGCTGCGGATGGTCGTGCTGAGCGCTTGCGATAGCGGCAATATGGGCGAGTTCGGCAACCAGCTGGGCAGCGTGGCACAGACGCTGCACCGCGCCGGCATTGCTGCTGTAGTCGCCTCACGCTTTCCCTTGTCGGCGCTCGGCTCGATCCAGCTCACCCAGCTGCTCTACAGCGAGCTCGCCGTCAGGCTGCACTCGCTGGAACAGGCCCTGCGCAACGTTCGCCAGAAGCTCGCCCAGAACGCCCACCAGCTGGACTGGGCGAGCCTGCAGCTCTACGCCCATGCCGCCGATGGCAGCAACAGCCGGCCGCTGGTCATTCGTCCCTACCGCGGGCTCCTATACTTCCAGACCGAGCACCAGCGCCTGTACTTCGGCCGCCAGGATGCGGTGAGCGAGGTGCTGCACGACCTCGACGCGCTGCCCCGGCTCGGCAAGCCGCGCTTTGTCCTGGGGGCCGGCGCTTCGGGAACCGGGAAGAGCTCGATGGTGCTGGCCGGCGTCGTGCCCCGGCTGCTGGCGCAAAGGCCCGATGCGCAGGTGGCACGGATTCGGCCTGGCAGTGATCCGGAGACGCCGCTCTCCACGGCGCTGGTGGATCTGGTAAGCGCCTCTGGGCAACGCTCGGCCGACCAGACGCTCCTGCTGGTGGTCGACCAGCTGGAAGAGATCTTCATCAATGTCGCCGACCCAAAGCGCCGCGAAGCTTTCGTGCGCAAGCTGTGGTCGCTCGCCAGTGACCCGGTCTCCAGAGTGGGCGTCATCGTCACGCTGCGCGTGGACTTTGTCGGTCGCTGTGGCGAGATCTGCGTGGATGACACGGGGCGCCGCCTGGACAGCGTTGCCTACGATGAAGCGCATCGCGTCTTCCTATCGCAGATGCACCCGGACGAGCTCCGCGCGGTCATCGAGAAGCCGGCGCAGGCCGTCGGGCTGGAGCTGGAGCAAGGGCTGGTTCTGCGGATGATTCAAGAGGTCCGCGGGGAGCCCGGAGCGCTGCCGGTGCTGCAGGCCACGCTCGACCTCCTGTGGCAGAAACGGCGCGGAAGGCTGCTGACGCAGGCCGCCTACGATGAGATTGGCGGCGTCGCCGGAGCGCTGCAGGGGCGCGCCAAGGCGCTGCTCGACAGCTTCAATGAAAAGGAAAAGCGGGTCGCGCGGCGGCTGCTGCTGCGTCTCATCCACGTGACCGCCGATCCGGCACAGAGCACCCGCAGGGTCATGTCCCTGGCACTCCTTGCGCCGAGCGACCCGGCCGAGCAGTCCTGCTTCAACCGCGTCCTGGACCGCTTCATCGAAGTGCGCCTGCTGGTACTCAGCCAGCTCGAGTCCTCGCCGTCCGGCGCCGGCGTGGCGCGGCTGAACTACGGACAAAGCATCAGCCTGCCGCGCGTGCCGCGCTCCCAGGTCGATCTCCTGCGCTCGGGCGTCGTCCGGCGGGGGGACGAGGGCGTCCTCATCGAGGTGGCGCACGAGGCGCTCATCCGTAAGTGGGACCTGCTGCAGCAGTGGCTCTTGCAAGACCGCCAGATGCTGGCCGAGATTGGCAAGCTGGAGGAGTGGGTGCGGCAGTGCAAAGAGATG
>DAOMZC010000510.1:0-5228 GCA_035437965.1 Pseudomonadota bacterium | reverse complement strand
GATTCACCTGGAAGCAGGTGTGGGTGAACTTGCCGAGCTGCTCGGTCACCGCCGGCCCCAGGCGGCGGTGCGCCACCGAGACCCGTGCGAGCGCCGCCGGGGCCGCGGGCAGCTGCAGGTGCAGCGGCGGCGCGGCGTAGCGCGGGATGTCGCAGTGGTGGATCTCGTCGAAGTCGTGGTCCTCGGTCTGCAGCCAGAACAGGGGCACGCAGCGGACCCCCGACTCGGCCTGCAGGGCGCGCGCGGCGGCAATCGCGGTCGCGGCCTTGTAGACCGTATAGAGCGGGCCGAGGAACAGCCCCACCTGCTGCCCGGTCACCACCACCGCGGTGCCCGCCGGCCCCGGGTCGGCGAGCGCCGCCAGGTTCTGCTGCCGGGCGGGGCTTGCGCCAAGGGCCAGGTTCTGCTCGGTCAGGGCGGCGAGCAGCTGCGGGTGCAGGCGCCGCTGCGCCGCCGCCCGGGTGAGCCGGCAGCGGGCCTGGGGATCGCGAAAGTCCGCCGGCAGGAACGGCAGCGCGCGCGGGTCGCCGTGAAGGAACGCCGAACAAAACGTGGCAAGCATGAAAGGTGGCGACAATCTACGCCAGGTCGGCGCGCTCGCCCAGGGGCAGCTCATGCGTATACTCGCTGCCAAAACCTTCATGCGAGGCCCCAGTTCGATATGGATCAGCGCAACCCTTCTCTCGGCAGCTTCGCGCCCGGCGCCCTCGGCACCGCGCTTACCCTGGGCGTGCTGCTGACGCCGATGACCGGCTTTTCCCAGCAGCCGCCGCGCCAGCCGAGCTCCGGTGAGCTCCTGCGCGCGATCGAGCGCCTTTCAGTGGTCGGCAACGTCCTCTACGTCGCCGCCCATCCCGACGACGAGAACACCCGGCTCCTCGGCTACCTGAACGGCGAGCGCCTGCTGCGCACCGCCTACCTGTCTCTGACCCGCGGCGACGGCGGCCAGAACCTCATCGGCTCCGAGCAGGGGCCGCTGCTCGGCCTCATCCGCACCCAGGAGCTGCTCGCCGCCCGCCGCATCGACGGCGCCGAGCAGTTTTTCACCCGCGCCCGCGACTTCGGCTACTCCAAGACCCCGGCCGAGACGCTGGCGATCTGGAACCGCGGCGCCGTGCTGGCCGATCTGGTGTGGGTCATCCGGTCGCTCAAGCCCGACGTCATCATCACCCGCTTCCCGACCCAGGGCCTGGACACCCACGGCCACCACACGGCCTCGGCGATCCTCGCCGGCGAGGCGTTCAAGGCGGCGGCCGACCCCAAGTTCGCCCCCGAGCAGCTGCCGCACGTCGGCGTCTGGCAGGCGCGGCGCCTGTTCTGGAACCGGTCACCGTGGGGCCGGCTGGCCAGCGACGACCTGTCGGGGTTCCGCAAGCTCGACATCGGCGGCTACAATCCCCTGCTCGGGGTGTCCTACGGCGAGATCGCCGCCGACAGCCGCAGCATGCACAAGAGCCAGGGCTTCGGCGCCGCCAAGAACCGCGGCCCGCTGCTGGAGTACTTCCTGCCGCTCGCCGGTGAGGACAACCCCGCCGGGCTGCTCGACGGCATCGATCTGAGCTGGGGCCGGGTTGCCGGCGCCGCCAAGCTGGCGCAGCTCTTCAAGCAGGCGGCGCGCGAGTTCAACCCGCGCCACCCGGAGGCGGTGATCCCGACGCTGCTCCAGGCGCGCGCCGAGCTTGCGCACCTGCCGCCGAGCCCGTGGAAGGAGCCCAAGCTGCGCGAGCTCAACGAGGTCCTCGGCGCCTGTGCCGGGCTGTTCGTCGAGGTGAGCGCCAGCGACTACGCGGTGACGGCGGGCGGCCAGCTGGCGCTGGTCGCGGTGGCGCAGAACCGGTCGCCGGCGGCGCTGCGGCTGCGCGAGCTGCGGCTGCCCGGCGGGGTGACGGTGGCGGTGGACAAGCCGCTGACCGCCGGCGCGCCGGTGCAGCTGGAGAAGGCGCTGCCGGTGCCGGCGACGACGCCGATCTCCAACCCGTACTGGCTCAGCGAGGCGCCGGAGAAGGGGCTGTACCCGGTGCGCGACCCGCTGCTCATCGGCCTGCCCGAGACGCCCTCGCCGCTCATGGCCGAGTTCCAGCTCGAGCTGCGCGGGGCCAGCGGCGCGCCCGAGCCGCTGGTCGTGCGGCGGCCGATCCTCTACAAGTGGACCGATCCGGTGGCCGGCGAGCGCCAGCGCGCCATCGAGGTGACCCCCGCGGTGATGGTCAACCCCGAGGCCGCGGTGCTGATGTTCCCCGACGACAAGGCCCAGCTCCTGCGGGTCCGGCTCAAGGCCGGGCGGGAGAAGGTGGCGGGCACCGTGCGCCTGGAGCTGCCGCCCGGCTTCACCGCCCAGCCGGCGACGCTGGAGTTCCAGCTGGGCGACAAGGGCGCCGAGGAAGAGGTCCGCTTCCAGCTCATCCCGCCGGCCGCGCCGACGACGGTCCGCGGCACGCTGCGGGTGATCGCCGAGGTCGGCGGCGAGCGGATCTCCCGGGGCCTTACCCGCATCGACTACCCGCACATCCCCATCCAGACCCTTTACCCCGAGTCCACGGTCACCCTGTGCCGCTTCGAGCTGAAAAAGACCCGCACCCGCATCGGCTACATCGCCGGGGCCGGCGACGAGGTCCCGGCGGCGCTGCGCCAGGTCGGCTACGAGGTCACGCTCCTCGACGAGGAGGCCATCCTGCGCCAGCCGCTGTCCCGCTTCGGCGCGATCGTCGTCGGCGTCCGCGCCTACAACACGAACCCGCGCATGCAGTTCTACCACAAGCGCCTCATGGACTTCGTCGCTGCCGGCGGCAACCTGGTCGTGCAGTACAACACGAGTAACCGCCTGGGCAAGCTGACGCTGCCCATCGGCCCCTACCCGTTCGAGATCGTGTACGACCGCGTCACCGACGAAAACGCCGCCGTCACCATGGTGCTGCCGAGCCACGGCCTCTTGCAGCGGCCAAACCGCATCAGCGAGGCCGACTTCGCCGGCTGGGTGCAGGAGCGGGGCCTGTACTTCGCCGACAAGCTGGGCGAAAAGTACGAGACGCCGCTCAGCATGCACGACCCCGACGAGGCGCCCAGCAAGGGCAGCCTGATCTTCACCCGCTTCGGCAAGGGCGCCTTCATCTACACCGGCCTGGCGTTCTTCCGCCAGCTCCCGGCGGGCGTCCCCGGGGCCTATCGGCTGTTCGGCAACCTGATCTCTTATGAGCCCTAAAGTGCCGCCCACCGCCCCTGGCGCGGAGCCGCCTCCTACAGTCGCCGAGCCGCCGCTTGCCGTCGAGGAGCCGCCGCCCATCCTCGGCAGCTGGCAGCGGATGTATTTGCTGGTCCTTTTGGTCCTGCTGCTGGCGGTGCTGCTGTTCGCCTGGCTCGGCTGGATTTATAAATGACCGCGCTCGACTGGATCATCCTGGGTGGCACGCTGGCCGCGATCGTCGCCTACGGGCTGTGGAAGGGCCGCGCCGTGCAGACCTCCGAGGTGTACCTGCGCGGCGGCCGCGACCTCAAGTGGTACACCATCGGCCTTTCGATCATGGCCACCCAGGCCAGCGCCATCACCTTCCTGTCCACCCCCGGGCAGGCCTACGAAGACGGGATGGGCTTTGTCCAGTTCTACTTCGGCCTGCCGGTGGCGATGGTGCTGCTGTCGGCGACCATCGTGCCCCTTTACTACCGGCTGCGGGTGGCCACCGCCTACGAGTACCTGGAGGGGCGCTTCGACCGCAAGACGCGCCAGCTCACCGCGCTCCTGTTCCTGCTCCAGCGCGGCCTCGGCACCGGGCTTTCGATCTACGCGCCGGCGATCGTCCTGTCGTCGGTGCTCGGCTGGCCGCTGCACGTCACCAACCTGCTCATCGGGGTGCTGGTGATCATCTACACGGTCTCGGGCGGGACGCGGGCGGTGAGCCAGACCCAGACCTATCAGATGGTGGTCATGCTCGGCGGCATGGCGCTGGCGCTGGGCTTCGTCCTGCGGGCGCTGCCGGGGCAGGTCTCGTTCAACGAGGCGCTGCACATCGCCGGGTCGCTGGGCAAGATGAAGATCGTCGACTTCTCGCCGCGCTTTGACACCCGCTACACGTTCTGGTCGGGAATGACCGGCGGCCTGTTCGTCGCCCTCTCGTACTTTGGCACCGATCAGACGCAGGTGCAGCGCTACCTGTCGGGCAGCTCGCTCACCGAGAGTCGCCTCGGGCTCTTGTTCAACGGGCTGGTGAAGGTGCCGATGCAGTTCTTCATCCTGCTCGTCGGGCTCATGGTGCTGGTGTTTTATCAGTTTCATCAGCCGCCGATCTTCTTCAACACGACCGAGCTCGCGCAGGTGCGAAGTAGCCCGCAGGCCGCCGAGCTGCGCACCCTGGAGTCGTCCTACGCGCAGGCGTTCGCCAGCAAGCAGCACGAGCTCGATCGCCTGCTGACCGCGCGCCGCACCGGCGATGCCCCCGGCGAGGCCGCCGCTCGCGCCGGACTGCTCGCCGCGCAGGGCCAGGCGGGCGAGCTGCGCGCCGCCGCCAAGCAGCTCATCCACAAGGCCCACCCGCGCGCCGAGAGCAAGGACGCCGACTACATCTTCATCACGTTCGTCAAGGACCACTTCCCGCCCGGCCTTGTCGGCCTCCTCATCGCGGTGATCTTCTGCGCCGCCATGTCGGCCACCGCGAGCGCCCTCAACGCGCTCGGCGCGACGACGGTGGTCGACTTCTACAAGCGCTCCATCAAGCCGGCGGCGAGCGACCGCCACTACCTCATCGCGGCCAAGCTGTTCACCGTGCTGTGGGGAGTGCTGGCGATGCTGTTCGCGGCGTTCGCGTCGCTGCTCGATAACCTCGTGCAGGCGGTGAACATCCTCGGGTCGATCTTTTATGGGCCGACGCTCGGGGTGTTCCTGGTCGGGTTCTTCCTGCCGCGGGTGCGCGGGACCGCGGTGTTCATCGCCCTCATCGTCGCCCAGCTGCTGGTCATCCTGACCTTCGCGCTCACCACGGTCGGCTTCCTCTGGTACAACGTCATCGGCTGCGCGGCGGTGCTGGTGCTGGCGGTGGGAATCACCCTGCTGCGGCGACCCGCGGCGGCGCCGGTTCCCTGAGGATGAGGAGCTTCGCGCTGCCGCTGCATCTTTTCCGCAGCCGACCCGGCGGGCGGCGGCGGCGCGGACCGATTGCGCAGCCGGTGGTCGACGCGACGGACATTATCCGCCACTGAGGGAGCGACTCGGCCGCGTGACGCGCCAGCGGAGTCCGTTG
>DAOMZC010000509.1:0-5230 GCA_035437965.1 Pseudomonadota bacterium | reverse complement strand
GGAGTGATCACCAGCTCGCCGGCGGGCTGACCCAAGGCGGCGGCCGGCAGCACGAGCGCCGAGCAGAAAAGGAGCGTTCTTAATAACGGGTCCAGATCAGACTTTCTCATATGGGCTCCTGAAGGCTCGGGCTACTGCGGGTCGTCGGGCTGAAAGGCGAGCGGATAGGTGACGCGCACCGGCGCGCCGGTAGGCCTGGGAAACTTGATGCGGCGCGCCACCAGGGTCAGGCACTTCTCCGCCGCCGGGCTGCCCAGCGTAGAGGACTCTACATCGCTATCGCTGACCGCGCCGGTCGCATCGACAGTCATGCGCAGGACCACCCGCCCGCGCAGCCCCGGCTGGCTCTTGAGGGCCGCGGTGTAGCAGGCGCGGAACGCCGCGATGTTCTGCTTGATCCCGCCGAGCAGCGCCGCCGGCGCGAGCGTCCCGCCAGTGACCTCGGGCTTTGCGTCGGTGGCCGCGGCCCGCACGTTCTCCGCGGCGGTGCCGGTGCCGCTGTTTTTGATGATGCGGAAATCGGTGCGGCGGTTGAGCTCCCGCCCTTCGGGAGTCTTGTTGTCGGCGACCGCGTGATCGGGTCCGTTGCCGATGGCGATGAAGCGCTCCCGGTTCAGGCGGTGGCGCTCGACCAGATAGCCGATGACCGACTCGGCGCGGGCCTTGGACAGGGCGATGTTCTGGACGCGGTTGCCGACGTTGTCGGTGTTGCCCTCGACCTGGACGAAGGCGTTCTGAAACACCGCCAGGGTCTCGGCGAAGCCATCGAGGACCTTGCGCGCGTTGGGATCTACGGCGCTCTGGCCGCTGGCGAAGTAGATGCTGACGCTCTTGGTCAATAGCGACGGCGCGGCGGCCGACGGCGCGGCGGTGAACTGGAAGTTCTCGACGACCTTCTGGTCGCGGTACTGCGGCGCCAGGGTCTCCAGCGGCGCCAGCCACTTGGTGCGCGCGGGCTCGATGATCTCCTTGATCAGTCCTTCCTTCTGCCAGAACCGGCTGGCCTCCAAATAAAGGGAGTCATAAGCGCAGTCCTCGGTCGCCATGCCGAAGAAGGCCCGGTTGTCGGCGAACGTCGCTGGCTTGGTCTTCTTCAGGGTGGCGGCGATCTGCTCGGGCTTCTGCTGGAAGGCGGCCGCCGACAGCTCGATGGCGCGCGCCGGATCCCGCCCGAGCTGCTCGACGGCGGTGAAGTACGCCTGGGCCAGCGGCGCCAGCTCGGCCTTGTGCTCCTCCAGCCAGTCCTTGCGCGCGAACAGCACGTCGGCGACAAGGTTCGTCGCGGTCTCGGTGGTCACCAGCGTCACTCCCTTGCCATCAGCAATCGCCTCGGACAGGTGGGGCTCCCAGATGGCCACGGCATCGACCTCGCCCTGACGGAACAGCTCTCCGGCCTGCGGCGTCTTGGTCGCGAACACCAGGTTCCCTTTGACCTTGTCGATCTCCGAAGGAGTGAGGTTACTCTTCTCAAGCAGCGACAAGAGGAGGTAATGGGTGGGGGTGTTGCGGGTGGTGGCGATGCGGGCGGTCTTGAGGCTCTCGATGCTGGAGAACTGCGGCTTGGCGGCGATGCCGATGTTGCCGCGGCTCCAGTCGACGAGCAGGAAGCTGCGCAGATCCACTCCCTTTTGCTTGAATATCGGCGCCAGGTTCGCCAGGTAGTCCAGGGTCAGGAGCATCACGTGCACCTCGCCGTCCTCGAAGGCGCGCAGGCGCTCTTTGGAGCCGCGGATGAGCCGCACCTCGACCTCCAGCCCGGCCTTGCGGAACAGCGAGCCCGGTCCCGGCATCGCCCCGTCGTTGGCGAGCAGCAGCGGATAGCCGCCGCCGAAGTCGTTGATGCCGATGACGATGCGCTTGGCTCGGCTGGCGGGGCCCTCCCCGGCGGCGCGACCGGCGGCCGGCTCGGGAGTCACAACCCCCGGGCTGGCCGGTCCCGATGTAGGAAGAACCTTATACTTTAGTACATACCCGACGACCGCGATGAGCACCAGGGCGATGAAGATCTTGGCTAGAGGAGTCAGCCGCATAGCCAAATTGTAAAGCAAAAGCGCCCGTCCAGGGGCCCGGTCGATGTAGCGCGGCGCGGCGGCTACGGCGCCGGAGGCAAGGCGACGATCCGGCCGTTGCCGTTATCGGCCACGTAGACGCCGATATCGGTGACCAGGACGCCGGTTGGCCGCTGCAGGACGCCGGCGCTCAGGCCCCCGGGGTTGGGGATGGAGGACTGCAGGTTCGGCTGGCCGAGCGCGCTCGCCGCAGGCAGTCCGTTCTGGGTCGGAATGGAGTTCCAGACCAGGATGCGGCTGCTGCCCGAGTCCGGCAGGTAGAGCCGGCCCTGGAAGACCTGCGCGCTATAGGCGCCGTAGATCTTTCCGTAGGAAGTGAAGTTCGACGCCCCGATGACCACGTCGGCGGCCTGGCCGTTGGCGGGCTCGATGGTGTTCCAGATGAGCACGCGGTTTGTGTCGGTGTCGCTTATGTAGATGTGGCTCTCGTCGGCGTAGACGCCGCGCGGCTCGCCCAGGGTGGTGGCGTCGGGATCGGTCTTCTTCTGGAGGTAGTCGCGGCCGGTAAAGTCGCTCTGTCCGAGCACCAGATCCGCCTGCTGCTGGTTCTGGGTCGGGATGCTCTTCCAGATAAGGACGCGGTTATTGTAGGTGTCGGCTACATACAGCCGCCCGCCGCTTATATGGACGGCGGAGGGATAGTTCAGTCCGAGCATCGGTCCGGTCGGATTGGCGTCGCTGGTGGTGGTGCTCGGCTGGCCAAGGACGATGTCGGCGGGCTGGCGGTTCTGGGTCGGGATGCTGTTCCAGATAAGGACGCGGTTGTTGGCGGAGTCGGCGACCACCAGCACCTTGCCGTCCGAGGTGGCGCTCTGCGGGCTATACAGGGTGCCGGCCGAGACGCCGCCGGCGTTGGCCGACGAGGTCATCATGTCCGGCTGCCCCAGGACCAGCGACGCCTGCGCCGTCGAGCTGAGCGGGAACTGCGACCAGATGAGCACCCGGTTGCCATCGCTGTCGACGACGATGAAGTTGCTGCCGGCGCGGGTGATCGAGCTCGGGCGCAGCAGGCGCTGCGGCCCGGGAAACTCGCCGTTGCTGCCGCTGCGGCTGAGCGAATTCTGGCCGAGCACCAGGTCGGCCGGCGTTCCGGTGGCGGACGGCCAGCTGTTCCACAAAAGGACGCGGTTGTTGTTGGAGTCCGAAACCGCGATGCGCGTCCCGTCGGTGGCTACCGAGTTCGGGCCGGACAGGCTCATCCCCGAGGTACCGCCATAGTTGGCCGAGGTGGAGCTCCCGTTGGGCTGGCCGAGGATCACGTCGGCGGGAGTGCTCCCAGCGGTGGGAATCGTGTTCCACAGAAGGACGCGGTTGTTGCCGCGATCCGCCACCGCGAGCCGCGTTCCCGCAATCGCCAGCCCGGCCGGATTGTTCAGGGTCGCCGGACTGGTCCCGCCGGTGTTGGCGGTCGCAGTGGTGAGGTTCGGCTGGCCGAGCGCGAAGCTGGCCGCCGGAGTATTGGCGGTGGGAATGGGGTTGTAGACCAGCACGCGGTGGTTCTGGCCGTCCGAGACGAACAGGCTGGTGCCGTCTGTGGCCGGCGGTCCGTCGGGGCCGCTCAGGGAGCTCGCGGAGAGGCCGCCGGCGTTGGCGCCGCTGCCGGTCAGACTACTCTGTCCGATCACCAGGTTGGCGTCCGCCTGGCTGCTCGGAATCGAGTTCCAGATGAGGAGCCGGTTGAACCCGCGGTCGGTTACATACAGGCGTCCCCCGGCGAGCAGCGGCCCCGCATAGTCGAAGGTGCGCGGCCCGGCGGGCACGTTGTAATTCGTGCTCATCTGGAAGTCGAACGCGGCGTAGCTGCTGGTAGGAAACTTGTTCCAAAATAGGAGCTGGCGCCCCGAGCCGCTGCCCGGATCGGTGGCCACCACCAGGCGGTTGCCGTCGCTCGCCATGCGGGTCGGGCCGCGCACCGCCTGCGCGTCGGGGACGCCGTAGGAAAGGACGCTCAGGTCCGGCTCGCCGAGCCACTGATCGGGGGCCTGGTTGAACTGGGTGGGAAAGGAATTCCAGATAAGGATGCGGCTGTTGCTGCTGTCGGCGACCAGCAGCTTGCCCGGTACCATGAGGACGCTGCCGACGCGCCCGAAGCCGGTGAGCAGCCAGTTGGTCTTCTCGTCGGGCTGGCCGATGATGAACGGTGCCGTGATCAGCTTGGCGCAGCGGCTGGTCTCGCTGCACGGGATCTCACTGGTCGGCAAAAGCTGACAGCCGGACAATAAAACCGCCAGGTTCACAAGCCTTCGCATAAGTGCCCTCCAGGTAACTATCGCCGGGTGGTGCTGACCGCAGCCTTGCGCGGCGGCACGGCGATAAGCGCGATCCCCCCCGCGGCCAGCCCGACCCCAATAAGCAATAACGGGATCCCCGGGGTGAGCCCATCAAAGACCCGGGTGAACGGGGCTCTATCGGGTTGCGTGATCACGGCGCACTGGTCGGGGCTGGTGTCGCTCGGCGTGACGCAGTGTCCGTGGAAGGCCAGGGCGCCGATGCCGACGCCGAGCAGCGCGGCGCCGACGCCCAGAAACGAAGCGCCGAGGGCCACCCGGTACACCGGCCGGCCAAGGACGGTGCGCCCGCGGGCGGCCGCCGCGCCGTCGGCCGGGGCCGGCTCCTCTGCCGGGGCGGCCGGGGGGACGACCAGCGCCACCGCCGGAGCCGCCGGCGCTGCCGGATCCTTGGCGGTCGCGCCCTCGCCGCCGGCGTGCTTGGCGTCGGCAGCGATGGCCTGCTTG
Source organism: Pseudomonadota bacterium (assembly GCA_035437965.1). GTDB lineage: Bacteria > Myxococcota_A > Polyangia > Palsa-1104 > JAEUJZ01 > CALFML01. The sequence goes on along the minus strand of DAOMZC010000509.1, from coordinate 426 downwards.
GCCTCGGCGATGAACTGCGCCAGGCGCGCCGCCAGCTCGGGGTCCGGCGCGGGCTCCGCTTTCTGGAACGCCTCATAGGACGCCAGCGCCTTGCGCGCCTGCCCCAGGCGATAGTGGCAGCGCCCGAGGTTGATGAGCAGCCGCGGCTCGTTGATGCGCTCGTAGGCGCTCTGGTAGAGCGTCAGCGCCTCTTCATAAAGAGTCTGGCTGGCCAGCTGCGCCGCCCGCGCCGTCTGTTCCTGACAGACTCGATCCTCTTGACAGCGGTCGGGGGTCGCCGCCCACCCCTGCGGCAGCCCCCCGAGCAGCACCCCGAGGACGAGCCCGTGCTTAATTAATGATCTGAGTCGCATGCGGAGTCTTGTTCTTGGCTCTGCCATCCGGGTGGCTTCCCAGCTTGCTCGGCTTGCCCAGCTTGAGAGCTGC
>DAOMZC010000508.1:0-5255 GCA_035437965.1 Pseudomonadota bacterium | reverse complement strand
GCCGGGCTCCATCTCGCGGCGGTCGACGAAGGCCAGCTGGCCGGTGCTGCGCGGCCAGACCACGGTGGAGCTGCGGCGCGACACCCTGGAGGCCCGCCCCGCCCGCTCGCGCCGCACCGACAAGGCCGCCCGCGCCAGCGAGCGCGCGGCCCAGCGGGGGGCCGAGGGCGATCCACTCTTCGAGGCGCTGCGCGGCAAGCGCCGCGAGCTGGCGGCGGCGCAGGGCGTCCCGCCGTACATCATCTTCCACGACAGCACCCTGCGCGAGATGGCGCAGGCGCGGCCGCTCGATCTGGCGGCGCTGGCCCGGGTGTCCGGGGTCGGCAAGGCCAAGCTCGAGCGCTACGGGAGGGCGTTCCTCGCCGTGCTGCGCGGCGAGGCGGCGCCCGAGTCCGCGCCCTCCGAAGGCTGAGCAAAGTCGCGGGCTCCCGGCGCGCGCCGGGCCGACGAGGCGGGTTCGCCCGCCCGGCTGGGCGAGAGTAGACTGGTTGGTTGATCGTTGTCTCTGGTCTAAAGCTCACCGCGGCGACCGCGGGCGGGAGCAGCAGACGGCGGCGGAGGCTTGCATGGTGGTCATCGTCTCGGACTTTCACTTCAGTGACGGCACCGCGGTGCCGGCCAACTGGAACGTCAACCCGCGCGGCATCGAGCTCCTCCTGCGCGATGTCTACCGGCAGGCGGACCGCAAGGGGGTCAAAGAGCTGTACCTGGTCATGCTCGGCGACATGTTCGACACCCTGCGCAGCGAGGTCTGGCTGCAGGTGCCGCTCGGCGAGCGCCCTTGGGGCGACCCGCGGTCCCTGCACGACGGCTACGAGCTGCCCCAGGCCACTCGCCGGCACGCCCGCGGCATCACCCAGAGCATCATCGCGCAGAACCGCGCCGCGCTCGACCTGTTGGCCGGACGGGTGCCGGCGCCGACCAGCGACTACGAGCCCGATCCCGACCTCGCGCCGCCCGCCGGACTGCCGGTGCACCGGGTGTTCATCCCCGGCAACCACGATCGGCTCTACCTGTGCGACCCCCAGGTGCGGCAGCTCACCCGCGAGGCGCTGGGCAGCATCGACGAGACCGCGGACGCGGCGGCCGCCCTGGGCATCTTCCCGCACCACCTGCTGATGCCGCGCTATGGCCTGCTCGCCCGCCACGGCCACGAGTACGACCGGTGGAACTTCGAGCGCCACCACGGCGGCGCCGCCTCGCCGCTGCTCGCCAGCGAGCTCGTCGCCAACGACTACCTGCAGGTCCCGATCGGCGATCCGATCACGACCGAGCTGGTGGTCGGCTTCACCCGCAAGATCCGCCAGCTCCTGCACGAGGCGGACAAGTTCCGGCCCGAGCAGCTCGCCCGCATCATCGAGCGCATCCAGCGCATCGAAGACGTGCGGCCGACGATGGCGGCGTTCCGCTGGGTGTTCTACGAGACCGAGCGCCTGACCCAGGGCGGCGCCACTGCCGATCAGCTGGAGCTCAGCGAGCCGCAGCAACTGCTCCTGCGCGACATCATGGGCACGGCGCTGCGCGAGCTCAGCACCGACTTCGGCGAGATGCCGTTTTATCAGGCGTGGCGCGACCTGCACAATCACCTCGGCTGCGACGTGCCCGAGCAGATCGAGCTGGCGCTCCTCGCCCTGCGCCACACCGGGCCGCGGACGGTGGCGCGGGTGCTCGGCATCTGGGACAGCCTGGCGGCGCTGGTGCGGCCGGTGGACTCGCTTGCCCAGGGGGCGGCGCGCGAGCTCGGCCTCCCCACCGCGTACCCGGGCGGCATGCGCTTTGTCGTCTACGGCCACACCCACGAGCCGCTGGCGTACGCGCTGCCGCGCCGGCGCAAGAGCGGGGGTGACCTGCGCTATGCCGACCTCTACTTGAACGCGGGGACATGGCGCGATCGGGTGTTCGCGGCTGCCGACGGCCTGGACTTTGCCCGCTGGCGCAGCGCTACATACATCGTCCTTTACAGCGAGGACGAGAACCAGCCGAGCGGCGACCTCCGCCGCATCGGCCCGGCGTTCGACAGCTGGACCGGACACCGCGCCAACGACTGAGCGGCACATTGCTCCGGGGCGCCACCGGAGCGCCAGAGGCGGCAGCGCGCTGAAGTCGGGCGGCAGCGGCGGCGCTTCAGCCGTCGCCCTGGGTCTCGCGCAGCTTGCGCAGGAGCGTGTTGCGGCCGATGCCCAGGGCGCGCGCCGCCTCGGAGCGGTTGCCGGCGTGGCGGCTGATGGTGTGGGCGAGGTAGCGCTGCTCGACCTCGTCCAGGGTCAGGCCGTCCGGGATGTGCAGGCCGCCCGCCGGCGGCACCGCGAGCTCGGCGCTCGGCTCGCCGAGCAGCTCGCTGGGGATGCGCAGCGAGCGCGCAGAGGCGGCGAGCTGGGGGCTAGAGCGCAGCGAGCGCCCCGAGGGCGCCGGCGTGGTCATCGGCAGCGGCAGGTCGGCGGCGTTGAGCTGCTCGCCGGCGCACAGGGCCACCGCGCTCTCGATGCAGTGCTCGAGCTCGCGGATGTTGCCGGGCCAGATGTGGGCGCGCAGCCAGCCGAGCGCGTCGGGGTGCAGGCCGTGCACGGCCTTTTTGTGGCGGTGCGCGTACAGCTCGACGAAGTGCAGCGCCAGGCGCTCGATGTCCTCGCTGCCGCGCATGCGCAGGGGCGGCATCTCGAGCTCGATGACCTTGAGGCGGTAGTAAAGATCGGCGCGGAACTGCCCGGCCAGCGCCAGCGCCTGCAGGTCGCGGTTGGTGGCGGCGACGATGCGCACGTCCACGCCGATGGTCTTGCGGCCGCCGACGCGCTCGAACTCGCGGTCTTGCAGCAGGCGCAGCAGCTTGCCCTGCAGGCTGCTCTTGAGGTCGCCGATCTCGTCGAGGAACAGCGTCCCGCCGGTCGCCAGCTCGGCCTTGCCGAGGACCCGCTGCTCGGCCCCGGTGAACGCCCCGCGCTCGTGGCCGAACAGCTCCGACTCCATCAGCCCCTCGGGGATGCTGGTGCAGTCGATCTTGATGAACGGGCCGCGCGCCCGCTGCGAGTTGTAGTGGATGGCGCGCGCCGCCAGCTCCTTGCCGGTGCCCGACTCCCCGCACACCAGCACCGTCGCGGTGGTCGCGGCGGCGCGGGCGATGATGTCGTAGACCCGCTGCATGAGCGGCGAGCTGCCGATGATGCGGTGGTAGCGCTCGGGGGTCTGGCCGGTGACCCGCTGCGGCAGCGTGGTCGCGGTGAGCACGGTCGCGACCTCGTCGGCCAGGTCGAGCAGCAGCTCGCGGTCGGCGTCGTTGAAGATGCCCTGCTTCTTGTTGAGGACCTCGATCACGCCGAGCAGCTCGCGCTGGCCGCTCGTCTCGGGCTCGCCGCCGGGGCCGGCGCTGTGGCGGGCGCTGTCGCTGCTGCTGGGCGAGTGCCGCGCCCGCCCGAGCACCGGCACCGCCAGCACGGTCACTGTCTTGTAGCCGGTGAGCTTGTCGATGCCGGCGGCGAACCGCGGGTGGCCGTCGGCGTGCGGGATGTTCACCGGCTTCTGCGTCTGGGCGACGTGGCCGACGATGCCTTGACCCTTCTGCAGGCGGATCTCGGGCAGCTCGGGCAGGTGGGCGGCGCGCGAGACCAGCTCGCCGGTCTGGTGGTCGACCATGAACAGGGTCGCCCGATCGGCGGCCATCGCCTGCCCGACCAGGTCGACGACGCGGCGCAAGAGCGAGTCGAGGTCGACCTCGGTCCGCACCAGCTCGAGCAAGGCGAGCAGCACCGAGCGCCGATCGGAGGTCCCGTCGAAGATGCCCTCTTCGGCAGCGTCTTTGGATGCTCCCGCGGCCGGCCGCTGAACTTTCGGCATCACTCTAACGCTAACAAAAAGCGCTTCACGCCGCGACCTTGCCTTCTATCGCCGAGAAAAGATTCGCGCTTGGCGGGGTGCTGGTGTCGGCGTTGCACAGGCCCTGGCCGGCCCCCTCCGCGCGGCCGGGCTCGGCCTCGCCGCGGCCGCTCGGGCCACCGCCGCCCGGACCGTCACCATCAAGCACGTGGGCGTACTGCGCGACCGTGACCGACATCCCCTCGCGGCAGGCGAAGGTGCCCGGCCGCAACAGCTGCGCCGCCTCCTCGATCACCCGCACGTGCGCGTCGGTGTGCGCGGGGTCGTGGTGGAACAGGCCGAGCTGCCGCACGCCGGCGGCGTTGGCCACCCGCACGCCCTCGGTGAACGTCGAGTGGCCCCAGCCGGTGCGCGGCGCACCGTGCCGCCCGGCATACTCGTCGTCGTCGTACTGCGCGTCGTAGATGAGCAGGTCGGCGCCCTGCGCCAGCCGCACCAGCTTGGGATCCGGGCAGCTGTAGTGCTCGGTGTCGGTGGCGTAGACCACCGCGTGGTCTTTGTACTGAATTCGATACGCCAGCACGCCCCCCGGGTGGTTCAGCTTGGCGCAGGTCACCGTCGTGTCGGCGTCCAGGCGCACCGTCATGCCTTCGGCGAGCTCGCTGAAGCTCAGCTTGGCCGGCACGTCGCCGAAGCGCACCGGGAAGCCGGGGTCGCTCATCTGCGCCGCCAGCGCCGCCGGCAGGCCCTTGGGGCCGTGGAACTCGAGCTCGGTGCCCGGCATGTACAGCGGCGTGAAGAAGGGCAGGCCCTGCACGTGATCCCAGTGCATGTGGCTGTAGAACACCGACAGCTTGACGCGCTTGCGCTCGCGCAGGAGCCGCTGGCCGAGCAGCCGCATGCCGGTCCCTGTATCGAACACCAGGTGGCGGTCGCCGCACTGAATCTCGACGCACGAGGTGTTGCCGCCGACCTCGACGGTATCCGGGCCCGGGGTCGCGATCGAGCCGCGCACCCCGAAGAAAGTCACGACAAACGCCCCTGCTCGGTGGCTCGCCTGGCTCGATTCGAGGTCGCCTGGGTGGTGTTTCGAGAAGGCCATGATGTTTGCCTCGCTGCTGAGGTTCTTTGCTTCCATGGGGAGCTCAATGCAGCGGATGTGCCAAGCTTGAAAATCTAGGTAGACCACTGGGAATCTCACCGGTAACCGCGCGAAATCAGGCAGCGGGGCCACCGCGACGGTTTCTGGTCGGGCCAATAGCGACGGTGAGAGTGATCCAAAGTGGAGCAGCGGACGGCAGCGCAGCTGCGCCAAACTGGCGCGCTCCAACTTGGACCACCGTTGCTGACTGCTTCAGTGATCGGGCCACTGGCAGCGCCGAAGGTGGTCGCCAGGGGCGTGGCCGGGCTCGTCCTGGGGGCGGCTCGCGGGCGCGGTCGGGCTCGCC
>DAOMZC010000507.1:0-5262 GCA_035437965.1 Pseudomonadota bacterium | reverse complement strand
GGCGCTGCGGCCGCTGCTGCCGCCGGCGCTGGCCGACCTCTCCGGGGCGGTGGCGGCGCAGCTGAGCGGGAGCGGCACGCTCCAGCGGCCGCAGGCGACGCTCAAGGTCACGCTGCCGCGCTGGCAGCTGGCCCCGCTGCGCAGCACCGAGACCGCGCTCAGCGTCACCTACCAGCCGGGGCAGCTCGCGGCGCAGCTCGCCTCGCGGGTGCTGGCGCTCGACGGTCAGCCGCTGGTCTGGGCGCAGCTCAAGGCGCAAGCGCCGCTACGGCTGCAGCTGGGCGGCGGCGACCCCGCAGCCAGCCCGGCCAGCCTGGTCGAGCAGCTGCGCAGCGGCGCCAGCTCGGTGGAGCTGGCCGTGCACGAGCTGGCGCTGCCCCGCCTGCTCGCCCTGGCGCCGGGCAGCGCCCAAGACACGCTACTGGCGTCAGGCACTGCGGAGCTGGCGGTGCAGGTGCGGGGGCCGCTGCTCAGCCCCAAGGTGACGGCGCGCCTCGACGCCAGCGAGCTACGCAGTCCGCCGGGCCGCGGGCTGGCGCTGGCGCTCGGGGAGCAGCGGCTCGCTGCGGCGCTGCGGTTTGACTATCAAGGGGAGGAGGCCGCGCTGAACCTCGGCCTCGAGGTGGAAGGCAAGCCGCTGCTGCGCGGCCAGGCGGCGGCCACGGTGCGCGTGGCCGAGCTGCTGCGCGACAGCGGGGCGCTGCTCGGCGAGCTGCCGGTGCGCGCCCGGGTCGAGCTCCTGCCGACCGTGCTGCCGCTGCTCGGTAGCGTCCAGGCGCGCGCCGAGGTCCACGGCACACCGCGCCGCCCGCAGCTCACCGCCGGCGCCACCGCGACCGCACTGCGAGTCGGGGCGTGGCCAGTCGGCGATCTGACGGTGCACGCAGCGCTCGGCGCCGAGCGGGTGCTCACGGCGCAGGCGACCATCGTGCAGCCGGCGGCCGCAGGCGCGGGCTCGCTGGCCCTGGACGCTACGGTGCCGCTCCCGTTCGACCTGACGGCGGCAGCGCTGAAGCTGGCGCTGCGGGCCCGCCACTTCCGGCTCGACTACCAGGCACAAAAGGGCCATCTCGCCGCCATCGGGCTCTTGCGCGGGACGCTCGACTCGGAGCTGACGATGCAGGGTGGCACGCCGCGGCCGCTCGTGCTGGGCGGGCTGGGCCTGCACGAGGGCCAGCTGGTGATGGCGGCGCTACCGCAGCTGTTGCGCGACATCGCGATCGAGCTGCGGGCCAAGCCGGGCGGCGTCCTCCGCCTAGAGCAGGCCTCGGCGCGCGCCGAGCAGGGCCGCATCCGCGCCGAGGGTGGCATCGAGCTTGCCGCGGGCAGCCTGCGCAGTCTCGAGCTGAACGCCACCATCGAAAACTTCCCCATCGCTGCGGGCTCGGTCGGGGTGTGGCTCGACACCAAGCTGCAGGTCAGCGGGAAGGCGCCGGACGACACGCTGCGCATCAAGGTGAACATTCCCTACGGCACGGTGCGGCTGCCCAAGCTCACCTCAGGTAACGATAGCGACGTGCAGGCGCTGGGGCCGCTGCCCGACATGCGGTTCGACGATACCGCCGCGCGGGCCGCCGCGGCAGCCGAAAAGGACGCGGCTCGCGAGCGCGCCGCAGCGGAAAAGGACACCGCCGCCCCCCCCTCCTTCCTCCCCGCGCGGACGCTGGTTGCGGTCGAGCTGCCGCCGGCGTTTGCGATAAGCGGTCCCGAGGTCAGGACCAACCTCGGCGGGCACCTGGATGCCGAGCTGGGTGCGCAGTCGGCGGCCGGACCGATCGTGACCGGCGACATCCGCTCGCTCGGCGGCTGGGTCGAGATCCTCGGCCGCCGCTATCAGCTCGATCGCGCGCAGGTCAGCATGTCCGGCGAGGTGCCGCCTAACCCCCTGCTCAACATCGTCCTGTGGCGAAAGATTGACGATGCCACGATCTACATCCTGGTCGGTGGCACCGCACGCCACCCGACCATCACGTTTCGCAGCGACCCCGCGATCTACGATCAGGCGCAGGTCATCGGCATCGTCCTCTCAGGGAGTCGGGGCGGCTCGATTCAGCAGCAGGCGCTGGGCGCGCTATCGGGGCTGCTGGTCGGAAAGCTTAAAGACTCGCTCGGCAAGGCGGTACCGGTAGATGTCATCAAGTTCGATGTCGGGGGCAATGACGCCTCGGGGGCCAACCAGTCGAGTCTGGAGGTCGGCAAGTATCTGCGCGACAACCTCTATCTCTCCTATACTCACCGTTTCGGTAGTCCGAGCACGATCCTCCACAGGCTCAATAACGATCAGGTCTCCCTGGAGTGGTCCTTCCTGCCGGACTATCAGATAAACCTCATGGCCGGTGACCAGGGCGTCGGGGCGCTCAACCTCTACTGGACCCGCCGCTTCTGAGCGCCGCTGCGCGCTTCCGTTCCGCCGCAAAGCCGCTGAGCTGCGAGCACTTCGCAGCATCGCGGAACGCGCGGGCTTGTCTCTCGGGAGCAATGTTCTCATGGCTGAGGTTCGCGGCGTCGGAGAAGGTCTACCAAGCGGAACGCAAGAGGGACACCAACTTCCAGCGAGCGTCGAGAACAGCCTCGGTCAATAAGCCTATGAGCGGAAGAGCGCATGCAACCGCTCCACTCGTCCGAGGCTGTGCTTGGCGCCTTACTCTCCCATTGAGTCTGAAGAGAAACCTGGCCTAATAGGCGCGTTCGAGAGAGACGACCCCGATAGAATCTTGGGCCAAGGTGGTATCCGATGAGCGCCGTGTCTATCGCTGAGCAGTCAGCGGTACGACTCCCGAGTCGTTGTCTCGCAAGAGGCTGAGGTCACTGTCCGAAAAAGCGAAGCATCGCTCCGGGTCGTTCTGCGTGTTCAAAAACTTTTCGCCGGAGTAGGATCGACCAAACCCGACGCTGGGAAATGGCGGGCCCCATTCATGCTGAATCGTAACGGTGGCGACATGGTCGCCGAACGCGACTGCGGTCGGCGAATACCAAAGCGTATAAGAGACGCATTCGTCGGCTTTTTGAAGGACGCACTCGGGCTTAAGCAGGCTCTCGAGTGCGGTTTGGACTTCTTGGGGTGTGACAGCGCGCGCTGGAGTGCCTGGTGGTAGTTTGGGGCCGATATCGGCCTGTGCCAGCGTTGATATCCATAACAAACCTCTGAAAAGCTGAACCCCGACTGTGGCCATCACCCCCAGTCCTCCAAGGAGCGAGGGCTCCTCGCGCTCCATGACAGTGGCCCACCAGTTGCTGTCGTTCACAGCACTATAGCGCCGGTCCGTTGACAAGTACCTGACGGCTAGACGCACACGCTCGGCTCGCGGAGGCCGCGGCAGGCGCAGGTGGATGGCGAGAATTACGGCGTGCCCGGAAGCAAGGCTTGCTGGCACTGCAGGTAGCAGGAGGTGGAGCTCCTTTGGTGAGAGCACGTGCGCTCTGACCGATCCTTCCAGCGAGTCCGTAGCTTGCCGACCGAACGCGCTCCGCTCGCTGGCTCTATCCCACTCGCTGCCGGGTGCGGCGAAGCAGGCCTGTCGGCTCCGCCCCTCCAACCGCAGCCCTTTGTAAGCGGGCGCGCATCCAACCATGAACCCCAGCGCGAGCATCGTCAATAAGGACTTACTCATCATTCGGTTCAATATGACTCCCTTCAGATGTTCCGCCAAGGCAATACCTCGACCCAGCGATCACGGGCATTCCAACCCAGCCAAGTGGCGCATCCTGTCCGCTCACATACTCCACTCACCGACGAGCCAGGCACCCAGCGACATCAGCCCCACCACGAGCCCCAGTACAAATACCAGGCACAGGGCAAGACCTATAGACATCATCTGCGGCCACCGCCTGCTCGGCGCGGCTACTGGCACGCTTTCTGCGTTCTGCAGGCTCTCGCTCTGGCGCAGGCTGGAGTTCAAGGGTGCGCCGGCAACGATAGCCGGACCTTGATTTCGTCCCGTGGGCAGGGTGGGGGGCTCGTCGCCCTGGCTGCTGAGGACATGAGTCGGCGCATCCACGGCTGATGTGGAGCCCGCTTTTTCCGGCTGGCCGGCGACCGGCAGCTTGCCCGGCGCCCGACCATCCGGCGTCCCGGGCTGCGCCTGATGGTTCTGGAGCGCGACGCCCGGGGTCGGCGCTCTGTCTCCGTCCGTCGCAAGAGGGTTCCCGGGCAGGGTAGCTGCCAGTGCCAGGGCAGCATCGTTCAAGAGCGAGGCGATGGCCTGGGGGATCGAGCCGGCGTCGCGGAGGCTTGGTGCAGCGGAGAGCTTGTGTTCTCTTACTCCGCCGTCGGTATCCTTCAGCGTGACGTCTGACCGCTCAGGTAGACGAGGGCCCACGATCCGGTACAGCGAGGGCTCGTCGCGGGCGATCTCTGCCAGGGGGAGCGGCGTCATCACGGCTACATGTCGGGCGAGCTTGGCCGGGATCTCCGATGGAACGGACTCGATATTCAGCGCGTCCAAGAGCGCGTCAAACTGCTTGCTAGCGCTGACCCATCGGTTCGCCGGGTCAGCGCTTGCCGCTGGTCGAAGATCGCGTTCGCCAACGGCTGAAACAACTTTCCGCCCGCCTGGGCGATGCTGACTGGCTCGATGGTGCGTTCAGCGCGGACGATCTGATGATGGTGCTCGAAGTCGTCATCCGTAGCGCTCGCTGCTGTAGTAAGCTCGCCGGACGATGCCGCCCCGGGACGCTCAGCTGCCGCTGTCCTTTGCCCGTCCGCCAAAAAAGAAGGGCGGGCTTTCGCTCAAGTCCTACCGTGAGCTGGTTGAGCGCTTGCGAGCGGACGCGGCCCGCGTCGCAGGGCAGTTCAAGCTACCGCCCTACGAACTCGACGCCGACCGGCCCGACGCCCACGATCGCTACGGACTCTGCTTCGCCGACGGGCGCATTCGCGTCCGCCTGATTCACGCGCGCACCGGCCGACCGCTTCGCTACTCTGCGTTGATCGACACCGTAGTCCACGAGCTCGCGCACCTCCGCCACATGAACCACGGACCACGCTGGGAGGCGCTTTACGAGAAAATGCTGGCCTGGTGCCGCGCGCAGGGCATCTACGCGCCGCAACGACGGCGCGAACCGCCAACGAAGCCGGCGCAGCTCGGACTGTTCGGCCGGGAATGATGCGGTGCCGGCGGTAGTATCCCGCAATTGGGGAATCGGGTTGGGGGTGATCACATGGTGAGGCTGATGCGGGACAGATCGACCTCGACGCAAGCACTTCGCCCCGTCGCGGAACGGTCTTCTTTGGTTCTCTGTCGAGCGCTTCATTGGCAAGCA
>DAOMZC010000506.1:0-5266 GCA_035437965.1 Pseudomonadota bacterium | reverse complement strand
GTCGTGCACCAGCGCTGCGGACAGCGGCTGCTGGTCGGCACGCCGGGCGAATCGGCGCTGGAGCCGGGGCAGTGGCTGACCGTACGCGAATTCGCGGCGCTGCTGGGGGTGCGAGAGGACGAGCCACTCACCTACCTCACCGCGGTGCCCGCAACCCCGGCCGCGAGCCAATCGAGCACGCCTGGCCCTTCGGGCAGGACGCTGCTGCTCGCGAGCGACCCAGGACACGGGCATGCGGGCGGCCCCGCGCCCTCGCCGCCGCAGCGGCTCCTCGCGCTGCTGCGCAGCGAGTCGCTGGACCTGGGGGTCATCCTGATCTACGCCGCGGCGATCGGGCTGTTGACGCTGGCGACACCGGTGGCGGTGCAGGCCCTGGTCAACCAGGTGGCGTTCGGGCAGCTCTTGCAGCCGGTGGTGGTGCTGACGTTGATGCTGCTGCTCGGCCTCGGTCTGTCCTGCGTCCTGCGCGCCCTGCAGACCTGCGCCGTCGAGCTCCTGCAGCAGCGGCTGTTCGTCCGGCTGGCCGCGGATCTGGCGCACCGCCTGCCGCGCGTCCGCAGCGACGCCTTCACCGCAGAGCACGGGCCGGAGGTTACCAGCCGCTTTCTGGAGATCGCGACGCTGCAGAAGTCGGCCGCGGCGCTGCTCCTCGACGGGCTGGCGGTGGCGCTGCAGGCGCTCATCGGCCTGGCGGTGCTGGCGTTTTATCACCCGGTGCTGCTCGCCTTCGACGCGGTGCTGCTGGGGTGCATCGCTTTCATCCTGACCGTGCTCGGGCGCGGCGCGGTGCGCACCAGCATCGCGGAGTCGCGCGCCAAGTACGCGGTGGCGGACTGGCTGCAGGAACTGGCCCGCCGCCCCGTAGCGATCCGGCTCGGCCGCTGCGCGACGCTGGCCAGCGAGCGTGCGGACGGGCTGGTGCGCCAGTACCTGGGCGCGCGCCGCGCCCACTTCCGCGTGCTGCTGCGCCAGGTCGTAGCGTCGCTCGGGCTGCAGGCGCTCGCCAGCGCGGGGCTGCTCGGGGCGGGCGGCGCGCTGGTCATCGCCGGGCAGCTGACGCTCGGGCAGCTCGTCGCCGCGGAGCTGATCGTCAGCGCCGTGGTGGCGGGCGTCGCCAAGTTCGGCAAGCACCTGGAGAGCTTTTACGACCTCTTGGCGTCTCTGGACAAGGTCGGCCACCTGCTCGACCTGCCGCTCGAGCGCGCCGACGGGGAGCTCCTGCCGGCGCTGCAATCGGCAAGCGGTCTGGCGAGCGAGCAGGCGACCGGCCTGGCGGTGCGGCTGCGCGGTGTCGCCGTCGGCGGATCCGTGGGCAAGGCGCTCCTCCGCGATCTGCACCTCGAGGTCGCCGCCGGCGAGCGGGTCGCCATCGTCGGCCCGTCCGGCGGCGGACGCAGCTTGCTGTCCGAGGTCCTGGTCGGGCTGCGGCCGCCTCTAAGCGGATCGATCGAGCTAGACGAGCGTGACACGCGGGCGCTGCGGCCGGCGGCGGTGCGCGCCCTCATCGCGTTCCTCCACAGCGGCAGCCGGGGTCTGCTCGCGGGCACGATCGCGGAGTTTCTGCACACCGCGGCGCCCAGCGCCAGCCGCTTCCAGATGCAGCGGGCGCTGAGCACGGCGGGGCTGTGGTCGACCATCGCGGCGCTGCCGCAGGGCCTGGACACGCCGCTGGGCAGCGACGCGCTCGTGCTCTCGGATCGGCAGCGCGCGCGGCTGCGGGTGGCGCACGCGGTGCTGCAGCGGCCGCGCCTGATCGTGATCGACCTTCCACTTGATGGCGGCGCCGGGCTTGACGAGATCGCACCGCTGCTCGCGCCGGCCGCGCCCTGGACCGTGATCCTGTGCGCCCCGACCGCGCTCGAGCTGCCCTCCGGAATCACCAAGCGATACGAGCTGCGCGATGGCGCGCTCCTTCCGCTCGCCGCCGCAGGAGGAAGGCCATGATGACCCGCTCTGCACAGCCCATGGAGCGGCCTCTGCCCGGCGCCGTCCACCCGCTGCTGCTCGTGCGCTCGCCATACGGGCTGCGCGCGGTGGCCGTCGGACTCGTGGTTACGATGGTGGCGAGCCTGAGCGCGCTGCTGCTGGCGCCGTGGCAGCAGAACGTGCGCGCCTCCGGGCGCGTCGTGGCCTACGCGCCGATGGAGCGCCAGCAGACCCTGGAGGCGCCGCTGGAGGGCCGGGTCGTACGCTGGCTCGTCCGCGAGGGCGCCCGCGTGGCGGCCGGCGATCTGGTGGTGGAGCTCGCGGACAATGACCCGGGCCTTATGGATCGGCTGCACCGCGAGCGTGACGCGGCAAACGATCGACTGCACGCCGCGAACACCCGCGTCGAGGCGATTGACGGGCGCATCCTGTCTCTGTCGGGCTCGCGCGGAGCCGCCGTGTCGGCGGCCGGGTCGCGTACCGCCATGGCTCGGGATCGGGTGCGCGCGGCCGAGCAGGCCCTTCACGCGGCGCAAGCCACGCTGCGCACCGCGGAGCTCAACCAGGTCCGCCAGCGCGCGCTGCTCGACAAGGGGCTGACCTCGACGCGGGCGCTTGAGGTGGCCGAGCTCGAGGTGCTGCGCTCGCACACCGAGGCGGACCGCGCCCGCGGCAGCGTGTCGGCGGCGCGCAGCGAGGGGGTGGCGCTACGGAGCGATCAGCGGCGCGTCGGCACGGACGCCAGCGCCCAGCACGCGGAGGCCCGCAGCGCCCGCGCGGCCGCCCTCTCGGAGGTTGCCAGCGCGCGCGCCGAGCTGGCCCGCATCGAGGTGCGGCTGGCGCGCCAGCACAGCCAGCGCGTGACGGCGCCACGGGCCGGCTCTATTCTGCGGCTCGTCGGCGGCCAGGGCGGCGAGGTAGTCAAGGCCGGCGATCCGCTGGCGATCCTGGTGCCGGATACCCAGGAGCGCGCCGCCGAGATCTGGGTGGACGGCAGCGACGCGCCGCTCCTGTCTGAAGGCCGCACGGTGCGGCTGCAGTTCGAGGGCTGGCCCGCCGTGCAGTTCGTCGGCTGGCCGTCGATAGCGGTCGGCACTTTCCCGGGCCGCGTCGCGCTCGTCGACGCCACCGACAACGGCAAGGGCAAGTTCCGCGTGCTGGTCGTGCCCGATCCCGCCGCGAGCCAGCCGTGGCCTTCGGGGCGCTATCTGCGCCAAGGTGTACGGGTGAACGCCTGGGTGCTGCTCAACCGGGTGCGGCTCGGCTACGAGCTGTGGCGGCAGTGGAATGGATTCCCGCCCGCGGTGGCCTCGTCCGAGCCGGGCAGCGATGGCAAGCAACCGGAGGTCAAGTGATGCGCACGACCGCTGTATTCTGGCTGGGCTCCCTGTTCATCACCTGGTTGCTCGGCCTGGCTCCGCAGCGCGCGCTGGCGGCGCCGGCCGACAGCGGCGAGTCGGGCCCGCCGCTGACGCTCGCTGAGGTCACGGCGTCGATCGAGCGCCACTTCCCGCTGATCGCGGCGGCGCAGCGGGACGAGCAGGCAGCCGAGGCGGAGCTCGTAGCCGCGCGCGGCGCCTTCGATCCGCTGCTGCGCGGACGCGGTGAGGGCACGGCGCTCGGCTACTACCGCAACGGCCGCGCCGACGTCTTGATTGATATTCCGACGCCGCTGTGGGGAGCCAGCTTCTTCACCGGGTGGCGCCTGGGCTCCGGCAGCTTTGCCGATTACGACGGCAAGCTATCCACCAACGAGTACGGCGAGCTACGCGCCGGCGTCGCCGTGCCGCTGTGGCGCAACGGCCCCATCGATCGCCGCCGCGCCGCCATCCGTCGCGCCGAGCTCGGCCGCCCGCTGGCCACGCTTGGCGTCGTGCAGCAGCGGCTTGAGTCGGTGCGCCTGGGCAGCCAGCGCTACTGGGAGTGGGTCGCAGCCGGGCAGCGCCTGCGCATCGCCCAGGACCTGCTGCAGCTGGCCGCGGTGCGGGACGGTGCGCTCGGCGAGCGCGTGAAGCGCGGGGATCTGCCCGCGTTCGAGCGCGCGGACAACCAGCGCACCCTGGTGCAGCGGCAGGCGCTGGTGGTCACCACCGAGCGCGCCCTGCAGCAGGCGCAGATCGAGCTGTCGCTCTACCTGCGCGATAGCCGCGGGGTGCCGGTCCTGGCGCCGCTGTCCCGGCTACCGCGCGAGCTGCCGCTGCCCCGGCGCGACAGCCTGCCGCCGGAGCAGCTCGAGCGCCTGGTGCACGAGTCGCTGTCCCGGCGCCCCGAGGGCGAGCGGCTGCGCCTCCTGCGTGAGCAGCTCGGGATCGAGCGTGACCTGGCCCGCAACCAACGCGCGCCGAGCCTGGATGTGGCCGCCGCGGTGTCGCAGGATCTCGGGCCGGGCGACAAGACCCGCGGCCCGACGCAGCTGGACCTCAGCCTCTCGGTAGAGATCTCGCCGCTGAACCGGGCGGCGCGCGGACGCCAGGCCGCGGCCGAGGCGGCGATGGCGCGTATCGACGCGCAGGCGCGCCTTGTGCGCGATCGCATCCGCGCCGAAGTGCTGGACGTGCTGTCGATGCTGCAGGCGGCCCACCGGCGCGCCGAGCTGGCCGCCAGCGAGCGGCAGCTGGCCGAGCAGGTCGAGGCCGGCGAGCGCACGCGCTACGAGCTTGGCGACAGCACGCTGCTCTTTGTCAACCTCCGCGAGCAGGCTACGGCCGAGGCAGCGCTGCGCCAGGTCGAGGCGCTGCTCGACTGCCAGCGCGCGCTCGCTGCCTACCGCGCGATCGTCGGCGAGCTCGGACCGGCGTCGTAGCCGCGGACCCTCGCGGCCGGTAATCCAGCGCTCACCCGGTCTGTGCTTCCAGATGCCGCGGGGCACTGCGATCACAGAATGCCCGCTGGTAGCCGGGCAGCTCGGTGCCGAGCAGCCGATCCCAGAAGCGGAAGAAGAGCGCGTAGTTCCCTTTGTACTTCTGATGATGCAGGTTGTGGAACGTCAAGGAGGATGTCCACGACAAGGGGGGAACTCTCACCCACCAGGCGGGCAGGAGTTCATATCCGAGGTGGCTGTTCACGTTGTTCAGCAGGCCGAGGACTTGGACGATGGCAAGCACCGGCATGGGCAGCGGCAGGAAGATCGCAGCCGGCACGATCCAGGCGCCTAAGGCCCTGGTCGCCGCGGCCCTCGAGCGCGTCCTTTCCCACCTTACGTTGCAGCAGCATCAGGCCAGCGCGAGGGGTAGCTCTTGCCGCGTAGGAGTCTTGGCGAGCGAGGCTCCGCCGTTTTTCCTGCCTACATGTGAATCGGCAGTTTCTCGACGGAAAGCAAGCGTGGTTTGCAGACACCGGG
>DAOMZC010000505.1:0-5268 GCA_035437965.1 Pseudomonadota bacterium | reverse complement strand
CGGCGCGCGCGGGGGACCACAGGGTGCCGTGCAGCCAGTCGAACAGCGGCACCGTGACGTTGAAGTTCCAGCGCTTCATCAGAGCCGGGTCATGGTGCCGCTGGTGCAGCGAGCGGAGCTTGGCGATCAGGGGGTTGCGCCCGAGCCGGGTGGCGGCAGGGATGTGGTAGGCCAGGTGCAGCCACTCGTACATAAGGAAGAACATCAGGCTCGTGGCGACGAACAGCAGCGCGCAGTTGCGCGGCACGAGCAGGCCGAGCAGCAGGCCGAGCGGCAAGAGCAGCCCGAGGATGGCGACGATGACAAACCCCGGCAGCAGCACGAGCTTCAGCTCCTGCGGGCTGCGCAGGCCCATGTCCTCGTCGGTGAAGATCACGTGGTGGAGGCGCTCGTGGCGATCGTAGAGGAGCTTGAAGGGCCACACCCGCTGGTGCAGGAGGTCCTTGTGGACGCGCCACTCCAGCCCGAAGCCACCGAGCAGGGTGAGCGGGACGGTGAGCAGCTCGACCGCGCGCAAGTCGCGGAGCAGCGCGACCATCGCCGCCACTCCGCAGAGCCCGATGGCGCTCGGGACGAGCAGGTGACGGCGCGGGCTGTAGCTCGGCCCGATGTAGGCGGAGGCCAGCTGCGCCCGCAGCTGTTCGCGCGCGGCGTTTCCGGGTGGCTGCATGGTTCGACTATGCAGAGCCGCCCGTGCGGATGCAAGCCGCCTGCGAGCTCCGTCTGCAGCGGCTGGAGCGGTGCGGGCGGCGACCGCCTCCGGCCGCGGCGGCGAGCGCTCCGGCTAGCGCGCTGTCGCTTCGGCGCTCAGCCCTAAGGGGCCGAGCTCGCCCGAAGTGTAGAGCTGCGAGAACAGCGGCTCGGTGGCCGCGGACGCCGATACCGGCGCAGCGACCTGTAAGGCCAGCGCCGTGGCCGGCTGGGCGTCGTGGATCCGCAGCGGCGGGAACTCGGGAGTGGTCGACCGCAGGTTCACCGCGAACGGCGAGCGGCCGCCGGCCCGCAGCGGGGGCAGGTGATCGCGCTGATGGGCGCGCGCCGGCTCGGCCTCCTTGATCGGCCAGTAGGCGACCTTCTCGATCCCCATGAGCGCGATCGCCGAGTAGGTCCCCGGCAAAAGGTCGAGGTCGCCGCGGAAGTGCTCGCCCGGTCGCAGCGCCGTGGTGCGCACGTGCCAGTCGCCCTTGCGATCGAGCACGCCCCACGGCCCGCGATCGACGACGTACGCGGTGGTGCACTGGTTGGTCCGCAGGTTGCAGATGCCCAGGCGCGTCCCACACGCCAGGGTGCGGTGCGCCACCCCGTGGTCGCGCATCTTCTGCCACCCGCGCTCCCCGTAGCGCGCCGCCAGCGATCGCCGGCACGCAAAAGAGCCAACGCGATCGAATACATCTCCCTCATACCCATAGCGAGAAGCGTTCCCCGCCTTGATCCCCGCGACCATCGAAATAGCGAGCAAGAGCATCATGACCAAGTCCCCCCCCAGGCGGTCATCGAGCAGTGGCCAGTTGCGGCTTCTGATCCAAAATAAAATTTACTGGCCCGAGCTTTATTGACGTGCCTCCAAGCTCTGCGCTTGTCCCACTGGTAACTACGCGAGCTGGTTCCTGATTGCAGCGCCATCATTAGGAATTCCCGCGTAGAAGGATATCAGACAAGCCGCTAATCCAGGCCACAAAAATCGTCCCCGTGGCCAAAACCTGGTAGGCAGATGTGCGCGAACGCCGGGCGGGCCAAGCCGGGTTACCGCAGTCACCTATGCGGTACCGACAGGCGGTCGACGGGCATTGGCGCACATATCTGAACATAATTAACAAGTTAACCATAGGGACAGCCTGTTAGCAAACCGCGCGCCACCACGGCAGAGCTTCGCAGCGCCGGAAAATTACAGGCGCAGAGCTATCTGAAATAGGACAAAAATAATAATTTTCGGCACTTAGCAGTGAGTCATTAGACTGGTAATTACCCTCGACGGATCGGCATCTGCGAATGGATTTTTTTGGTTTTTTCGCGGCTTGCCGGCCATCGCCGGCCGCGGCTTCGCCATCGGGCCTGGTTTCGGTCTGGTGTGGAGCTAGCGTCCGGCGCTCGGTCCGCGAGCCGCGAGCCGGACGCCCAAGCGGACCCGAAGCAGCTCATCTTTCAGAGGCCGAGGCTGCAGGCGCCGGTTCCGGCCGATATCGGGTGCCGGCGGGCGCGGTTTTCGCTACGTTGCGCGCGTGCTGCTTGAACGACCTCTCTGCGACATGGAGCGCGCCTTCTGGCTGCTCGACCGCGGGGCCCGCTTCAATGGGGTGGGCGTGGCCACGGTGCACGGGCCGGGGCCGCTGGGAGAGCCGCTCGTGCGCGCCGCTCTGTTGCGGCTGCAGGCGCAGCACCCTTTCCTGCGCATGCGGGTCGTGGGGGACGATCACGACCTGCGGTTCACCGAGCACGGGGCGGGCCCGCTGCCGCTGCGGGTGCGCGCGACGGCCGACTGGCAGACGGTCGTCGAGGACGAGCTAAACCTCCGCTTCGCCGACGACACCGACCACCTGACGCGGCTGACCCTTTTGCGTGACCCGGCCGAGCCGCAGCGCAGCCAGCTCCTGGTCACCCATCACCACGTGATCACCGACGCGTTCTCCAACGTGTTCGTCGTCCGCGACCTGCTGACCCACCTGGCCGCCCTGCTCGGTCCGCAAGCGGCACCAGCGGTCCGGTCACTGCCCCTGTTGCCACCGCTGCCGGCGCTGCTGCCGAGGGCGGCGCGCGGACTCGGGCGGCTGGGCCAGATGAGCGCGTTTTTCTCCAAGTACATCCGCGGCCAGGCGCTGCGGCACGCCCGCAAGCTGCCCAGCGAGCAGCCGGCGCCGCCCGCGCAGCGGCGCAACCGCCTGGTCCAGCGGACGCTGCCGCCCGAGCCGACGCAGGCGCTCGCGCAGCGGGCTCGCGCCGCCGGGGCCTCGTTCCACGGGGCGCTGTGCGCCGCCCTGCTGCTCGCCACCGCCGAGGTGGCTTATGCGACAGAGCTCGCCGCGGCCACCCCGACCACCGTGGGCTGCTTCACCGCGCTGAACCTGCGCGAGCAGCTGGAGCCGCCGGTCGGCGAGTCCCTGGGGCTCTACATGTCGCAGGTCACGACGTTCCACCGGATCGTGCCGCCCCCGCCGCTGTGGCAGCTGGCGCGTGAGGTCAAGGAGCAGCTCCGGACGACCCTTCTGAGCGGCGAGCAGTACCTGACCCTGCCGCTCATCGGCCTGTTCATCCCCTGGGGCAACCAGCCCGGGCCCCGCTTCATCCGCCGCTTCGACGGCGGCTCGCCGGCGGCGCTCGGGGTGAGCAACCTGGCGCGGCCGCCGATCCCGCACCGCTACGGCCCGCTGACCCTTGCCGACCTGCACCTCGCCGTGGGCGTCTCGGTCGTCGGCCAGCTCATGGGCCAGGCGACCACCTGGGCGGACCGGCTGCACCTCAACCTGGTGTTCAGCGAGCCGCTGGTCTCGCGCGCCCGCGCCGAGCGGATCATCGACGGCGCGCTGGCCCACCTGCTGGCGGCGACTGCCGCGTAGGCCGGGTCTAAAGAAGGGTCCGCTTCACTCGGACCGGCGCTTGTCTTGCGCCGCCGCCGCGTGCTAGACCTGCTGCGAAAAAACTTAACCGTTCCCAAGCTGTGCCGTAGGCGGTGGCCACCCTCTACGCTCGGCGGCGAGCCTGGGACGAGAGGAAAGCCGACGGTGTTCGACAATAAATCGATTATGGTCACGGGGGGCACCGGTTCGTTCGGCCGCAAGTTCATCGCCGCCCTGCTCAAGCGCTACAAGCCGGCGCGGGTCGTGGTCTTCTCGCGCGACGAGCTGAAGCAGTTCGAGATGCAGCAGGAGTTCAGCGCGCCGTGCATGCGCTACTTCCTGGGCGACGTGCGCGACCGCGAGCGCCTGCTGCAGGCGATGCGCGGCATCGACCTGGTGGTCCACACCGCGGCGCTCAAGCAGGTCCCGGCCGCCGAGTACAACCCCACCGAGTGCATCCGCACCAACGTGGACGGCGCCGAGAACGTCATCCACGCCGCGCTCAGCAACAACGTCGCCAAGGTCGTCGCGCTGTCCACCGACAAGGCGGCGAGCCCGATCAACCTCTACGGGGCGACCAAGCTGCTCTCGGACAAGCTGTTCGTCGCCGCCAACAACATCGCCGGGGCGCGCACGACGCGGTTTGCGGTGGTGCGCTACGGCAACGTGGTCGGCTCGCGCGGCTCGGTGCTGCCGCTGTTCAGCCGGCTCATTGCCAGCGGGGCGGGCGAGCTGCCGATCACCGATCCGCGCATGACCCGCTTCTGGATCACCCTCGAGCAGGGCGTCGACTTCGTCCTCAAGGGCTTCGCCCGGATGTACGGCGGCGAGCTGTTCGTCCCCAAAATTCCGTCGCTGCGCATCACCGACCTCGCCCGCGCCATGGCGCCCGCGCTGCCGCAGCGCACGATCGGCATCCGCCCCGGCGAGAAGCTGCACGAGCTGATGATCCCGCGCGACGACAGCCTCAACACGCTGGAGTTCGCCGACCACTACGTCATCTGTCCGGCAATCCGCTTCATCGAGCAGCGCGACTACGCCCACAACGCGCTCGGCGAGCGCGGCCAGCCGGTCGCCGAAGGGTTCGAGTACTCGTCGGACACTAACCCGCGGTTCCTGTCCCAGGACGAGATCGTCGCCCTCAACGGTCAGCCATGATCTCCTACGGCCGCCAGCTTATTGACGAGGGGGACATCGCCGCGGTGGTCGCGGTGCTGCAGTCGGACTGGCTCACCCAGGGGCCGGCGGTGCCGCGCTTCGAGCAGGCGGTCGCGCAGTACTGCGGGGTCGCGCACGCGGTGGCGGTGGGCAACGGCACGATGGCGCTGCACCTCGGCTGCGTGGCGGCCGGCGTCGGCCCCGGCGACCTCGTGTGGACCAGCCCCAACACGTTCGTCGCCTCGGCCAACTGCGCCCGCTACTGCGGGGCGGCGGTCGACTTCGTCGATATCGATGCGCAGACCCTGAACCTGTGCCCGCACAAGCTCGCCGACAAGCTGGTCGCCGCCCGCCGGGACGGCCGCCTGCCCAAGCTGGTGATCCCGGTGCACTTCGCCGGGCGCAGCTGCGACATGGAGGCCATCGCCGGCCTTGGGCGCGAGTTCGGCTTCCGCGTCATGGAGGACGCCAGCCACGCCCTGGGCGCCCGCTACCGCGACACCCGGGTCGGGTCGGGCCGCTACGCCGACCTCACCACGCTCAGCTTCCACGCCGTCAA
>DAOMZC010000504.1:3893-5280 GCA_035437965.1 Pseudomonadota bacterium | reverse complement strand
CGCAGGCCGCCCGCAGGAACCCCTCGGGCGGCCCCAGCGCAGCGGTCGGGTCCGCGGCGGGCTCCGGCGCGGACAGCGGCACCAGCGTCTTATTCACAGGCATGCCGGTGATACGCCGCCCGGCCTGCTCCAAGAGGTGTCGGGGCAGCACCGTCTCGCTACCCTCGGCGGCGGCCAGGCTCGCTGCGGCCTGCACTTCGGCGCAGAGCTCGCGGACGTTGCCCGGCCACGGCCGCAGCAGACAGGCCTCGACAAGGGGAGCCGAGGCTGTGCGCCCTGCCTTCTCCACCGTCTGACTGACCAGGTACGGGATCTCCTCCAGGCGCTCGCGCAGCGGTGGCACGTACACCTCGGGACGGCCGATGCGGTAATACAGGTCTTGGCGAAAACTCCCTGCCGCCACGGCCGCGCCGAGGTCGCGCAGCGTGGCCGCGCACACTCCCAGCTCGACAACTTGCGGACGCGTGCCGCCAAGCGGCACCACCTCACGGGTCTCCAGTACGCGCAGCAGCTTGGCCTGAACCGCCAGGTCCAGCTCTGCGACCTCATCGAGAAATAGCGTCCCGCCGTTGGCCGCTTGCAGATAACCTGAGACATCGGCTACGGCTCCGGAATAGGCGCCCCGCACCGCACCAAAAAGGAGACGCTCGGCGAGCTCTTTGGGAATGGTCGCGCCGTTTATCGCCACCAGGGGCCCGGCGCGCCGCGGGCTGCTCTGGTGATACAGGCGAGCCGTGATCTCCTTGCCGACGCCGCTCTCACCGCGCAGGAACAGTCCCTGGCCGCTCTTGGCCAGCGCCGCCACCTGCTTATGGATTGCGTGCAGCGTGGGACCGATGACAATGCCACCCTGCAGCAGGGGTCGGTCGAGTGCCGCCTGATACGGGGCCAGCTCCGGGACCACCAGCAGCAGCGTGCGCCCGATGCGCAGGATCGCACGGGGTGGCGCGACCGTCGTCGTATGTGCGAGCAGCCGCTCGCCGTTGAGAAACACTCCGTTGGTCGAGCCGAGGTCACAGATCTGCAGACCGGAGCCATCGCGCGTTCGCTCTACGACAATATGGCGGCGCGACAGCCGGTCATCTTGGATGCGCTGCCTTTCCAGCTCATCCCGCCCGATCGTTACGGACCCATCCCGGAGCGAAAACGGCAGCAGATAGGGGCGATTTCCAGAGAAGCAGAGGACCAGACCCGGGCTGCCTGGCTCCTCGCTTTCGTTCTGTAGCAGATCCTCTGTCTCCTTCAGGGTACTCGGGAGCATCTTACTAGAATGCACCAAACGGAGTCCGCCGTAAACCCGAAGTTCAGCGTCGCCGCCGGATTCAGAATGAGAAGCGCATTGTCAATGCCTTTCGCTGCTCGGGCCCACGCCTTGCCCCAAACCTTG
>DAOMZC010000504.1:0-3793 GCA_035437965.1 Pseudomonadota bacterium | reverse complement strand
CCCTGGCGTTGCCCTGGCGTTGCCCTGGCGTTGCCCTGGCGTTGCCCTGGCGTTGCCCTGGCGTTGGTAGATCAGCGTCTAGAGATCGTGCATACTATCCGATCCTGAGGAGACCCACAAGCATGGCCGCCCCCCCGTCCTTTCAAGGTACTGAGCGCTTTCAGGTCAAGCGGTGCCTTGGCGCCGGTGGCTTTGGCACGGTCTATGAGGCCTTTGACCGCAAGCGCAACGCGGTCATCGCGCTCAAGGTCCTGCGCCAGGCTAGCGCGGACGATCTGTACCGATTCAAGCAGGAGTTCCGTTCGCTAAGCGGGATGACGCACCGCAATCTAGTGACCCTCTACGAGCTCCGCAGCGAGGAAAATCAGTGGTTCTTCTCGATGGAATTTGTGCAGGGCACGGATTTTATCACCCATCACCGGAGCTCTCATCCCAAGGGCGACGCCACGGCCGCATTCTCATCTTCCGATAATATCTCTCCCTATTCGAAGACCATGGCCTCCGCGGACGGGCTCCCTCTTTTTGACACTGGGAAGATGGTCGATGACGCGGATTCCCGGCAAAGAGGGAATCCTAGCGCAGCGCAGGCGCCGCTGTCACCGCTGCTCATAGAGCGGCTCCTGCGCTCGCTACGGCAGCTGACCGAGGGCCTGCTGTTTCTGCACGATCAGGGCTTGATCCATCGCGACATCAAGCCGGCCAACGTGCTCTGTACCTCGCTCGACCGGGTGGTCTTGCTCGACTTTGGCCTCGTCCAGGAATTCGTACCGGGAGCCGGCTCGGGCGAGCCCGCCCATGCGGAGGTTGCCGGCACGCCGGACTATATGTCTCCTGAGCAAGCAAGCGGACAAAAAGCCACTGTTGCCTCTGACTGGTACAGCGTCGGCGTGCTGCTGTACCAGGCCTTGACGGGGCGGCTTCCTTTTTCCGGCACTCTGGGGCAGGTGCTGCGGCAG
Source organism: Pseudomonadota bacterium (assembly GCA_035437965.1). GTDB lineage: Bacteria > Myxococcota_A > Polyangia > Palsa-1104 > JAEUJZ01 > CALFML01. Next base: position 2,837 of record DAOMZC010000504.1, on the reverse strand, counting down.
AAGATCTCCCACGAGGTGCCGCCGCTTCTGCCCAGCGAGCGGAGCGCTGTTCCGGAGGCGCTGCAGACGCTGTGCATGCGGCTGCTATGCCGGCAGCCCGAGCTGCGGCCGACCGGCCGGGAGATCCTTGCCTGTCTGCACGAGCTCGACACCGAGCTCGGCCCGCATCCTTGGTCGGCCCAGTCGTCGCCGGCCGAGCAGGGCCGCCGCGGCGGGCGCCGGTGGGGCGAAGGACTATTTATCGGCCGCCAGCAACACCTGCAGACTCTGGGCGATGCGTTTGATGCCAGACAGCAAGGCAAATCAGTGGTGGCGCTGTGCCGCGGTGAATCCGGCGCGGGCAAGAGCGCGCTGTGCCGGCGGTTCCTTAAAGAGCTGGTCTCCCGGGTGCCGGAGGTCGTCGTCCTGAGCGGGCGCTGCTTCGCCCATGAGGACGTTCCGTTCAAGGCAGTCGACGGTGTCATTGACTCTCTGGGCCGATTCCTGAGCACCTGCCCGCACGCCGAGCTCACGGCGCTGTTGCCGCGCGATATCTCGGCGGTAGGCCGTCTGTTTCCGGTCTTGCTGCAGGTTGCCGCGATCCGGGAGGCGCCGCCGCGTCGGACCGCCGATGACCTGCAGGCCAAGCAAGTGGCGTTCGCCGCGCTGCGCGAGCTCGTATTCCGCTTGTCGGAGCAGCGGCCGGTGGTGCTGTTCATCGATGATCTGCAGTGGGGAGATCCGGACGGTATATCGCTGCTCCTTGAGCTCCTGCGTCCGCCGAACCAGCCGCGGCTCCTCCTGCTCGTTGCCTACCGCCTGGAGGAAGAACCCTCCAGCGCCGCCCTCTTGCTCTTGCGCAACGGGCTTGGCGGAGAGCTCGGGCAGAGCGCGTCGATCGTCGAGCTGCAGGTAGACTCGCTGTCGGAGCAGGAGGGCGAGGCCCTGGCGGCGATGCTGCTACCGTCCGAGCTGCGGCAGCGGGCGGCAACCATCGCCAGCGAGTCGGGCGGCAGTCCGTACTTCATCACTGAGCTTAGCCGCTCCTTCGCCGATGGCTCGCGTGAGGAGCCCAGCGCAGACCCGGTAGCGGTGCACGGACTGACGCTGGATGGGCTGATTCGCGCGCGTGTCGAGCGGCTTCCGGAGGCGCCGCGGAAGCTCCTCGCGGCTGTCGCGGTCGCTGGCCAGCCCATCTCTCGTGCCGCCACGGCGCTTGCCATCTATGGCGACGCTATCGAGACGGACGAGCCGCAGGCGCTGGCGCTGCTCCGCTCCGAGTGCCTGATCCGCTTTCGCCACGCCCAGGCTGGCCCGCAGAGCCCCGGGCCACGCGAAGAGCTCCTCACCTACCACGATCGCATCCGCGAAGTCATCCTGGCCGGGCTCCTCCCAAGCGATGTGAAGGGGCAGCACCTGCGGCTGGCGCAGGCGCTGGTGTCCTGTGGCCACGTCGAGCCGGAACAGATGCTGTTCCACCTGCAAAACGGCGGCGACCTGGATGGCGCGGCGCGCTACGCCGTCCAGACGGCGGCCCAGGCCTATAATGCGCTGGCCTACCATCAAGCGGTGCGGCTGTGTCGCACGGCCCTTGCGACCGGCAAGCTCACCGCGGCGGAGGAGCTGCTTATCAAGGCGCGGCTGGCCGACTCACTCGTCGGGGCAGGGCACCCAAAGGAGGCCGGCGAGCTCTATATGGAGCTGGCCGGGCGCGAGCCGCCGGACAAGGCCTTCAACCGGCGTCGCCAGGCGGCCAAGCAGTTCTTTATTTCCGGGCATATAAAGGAAGGTATGCAGGTGCTTGAGAGCCTGCTCCCCCTGGCGGGACTGAAGATTCCGAAGACTTCTTTTGGACTTCTCGGCTCGCTTGTCTACTATCAGCTGCTGATCGCCGTGCGCGGTATGGAATTCCACGAGCGCACTGAGGCCGAGGTTTCATCCGCGGATCTCCTGCGCATGGATACGTGCGAAGCCATTGCATCCAGCGCCGGCGTTAATCCGCTGCTGGCGGCTAACTTCTGGACGCAGCTCTTGTGGTACGCCCTGCGGGCTGGCGAGCCGCGGCGGATCGTCCAGGCGCTCACGGCAGCCACCGGGCTCCTGTTTGGGTTTGGCGCGTCGCGCTCTCGGGTGCAACAGCTCCAGGATCGGGCCCTCGCCATTGCCGAGCGGCGGCAGGACTCCTACGGCATCGGGCGCTGCATCTTCATCCGCGGTCAGTGCGCACAGCTGGAAGGGCGATGGCGGGAGTCACTTGCAGACGTGCGCCGGGCCATCGCGATCCTCAAGGGCGAGTGCGTCGATTCGACCGCTCTTATCGACTTCAGTGGCTCGGTGGAGATCATCAATCTGGGCTGGCTGGGAGACCTGCATCAGCTCGCAGAGACAATACAGCCCTACCTGAAAGACGCTGTCGAGCGTGGTCGGAAGTCGCAAGAGCTCACGGTCCGGCTGAGCGCTGGCTTTCTGCTGCTCCTTGGTGAGGACACGCCCGAGCGGGCAGAGGAGTTCGTGAAGGCGGCGCAGCGGCGCCTGGAACCGAGCATGATCATGACGCACTTTTTTGGTCTCCATGCGCAGCTGATGGTCCTTTTGTACCAGGGGCGCGCCAAAGAAGCGTGGCAGGTCCTTGGTCAAGAGCGCTCCCAGATCGAGCGCGCCGGGATCCTGCGCATGGATGTTTTTCAGTCGATATGGCGCAGCCTATGCGCGCTGGTGATATTGGCCGCGGAGCAGCCGCTGCAGCTTGCTGTGACCGAGGCGCGGCGCCTGTCGGGCCGCCGCTGCGCGTTCGCGCAGCCGATGTCCAAGCTGATCACTTCGCTGGTGCGCCGGCGGCAGGGTCGCCTGGCGGAGTC
>DAOMZC010000503.1:0-5281 GCA_035437965.1 Pseudomonadota bacterium | reverse complement strand
CACAGCGCGTCCACATAGGCAAAGTCGCGACGCTGCAGCCAGCTCTCGGCGCCGGGCAGCTGGAACAAAAGGACGTAGCGGCTGCGCAGGAGCTGCGCCGGGTTGCGCAGGAGGTTGCGGCGGACCGCCAGCGGGTGGGGCACCGCCAGGGTCACTACCGCCGACAGCCGGCTCGGCGCCTGCGCGAGCGCCGCATAGACCGCCAGCGCCCCCCAGTCATGACCGACCACCCGGGTCGCCCCCAGCGCGGCGCAGAGCGCCAGCAGATCGGCCCCAAGCGCCGCCATCCCGAACTCCCCTTCAAGCGGGCTCGGCGAGTACCCACGCAGCCACGGCGCCACCGCGCGAAATCCGGCCGCCGCGAGCGCCGCCAGCAGCCCGCTGAACGTCCCCGGCGTATCGGGAAAGCCGTGCAGGCACAACACAACCGGCCCATCCGTCGGTCCCGCCGCGAGCGCCGCGAAGCGCCCGCGCGCCGTCTCCACAAAAAGCTCAGGCTGCCGCACCATCATCGGCCGAATATACCAGCCGCCGCGCCGGCTTTCGTGCGGCGCGCGGGCGGGCCGGTACTCCCGGTACTCATCGAGGGACAGCTAGATCATGCGGGTCAGCTCGGTACGCAGGACCGTGGCCTGGGCGTTCAGGTCGCCCACCGCGCGGTCGAAGGCGAAGATCTGGTCGCGGTGGCTGGTGACGACGCGCCGCAGCACCTCGAGCGCCCCGCGCACCCGCTCGCCCTCGGCGAGGTGGCCGCGCTGCGAGTTGCCGATCTCCTCCATCCCGCGCACCACCCGAATCAGGGTGTCGCTGACCTGCACCATGCCCTCGCGCTGCTCGCGCGAGGACTTGCTCAGCGTCTCGACGAGCTCGCGCATGCGGCCGACCTGGCGCTGCAGGTACTCGGAGCGGCGGGTCTGCTCGGTGGCCTTGATGGCGATCTCGTTGACGTGGCCCTGGACTTCCTGGATCGACCGCGTGACGTAGGATGAGCTGCGGGCCTGCTCGTCGGTGGCGGCGGCGATCGACTTGGACATGGCGGCGGAGTTGCGCAGCCGCGACAGGATGTCGGTCATGGTGCGCGCCGCCTCGTTGGACTGCGTCGCGCCGGTCTCGACCGCGTCGGCGCCGGCGATGGCGGCGCGGCGGGCGGCGTGCGCGCCCTCGGCCACCGCCTGGATGAGCGTGTCGATGCTGCCGGCCGAGTTGGCGGTGCGGCGGGCGAGGTCCTTGATCTCGTCGGCGACGATGGCGAAGCCGCGGCCCTCGGCGCCGGCCTGGGCGGCGATGATCGAGGCGTTGAGGGCAAGCAGGTTCGTGCGCTGGGTGAGCTCGGTGATAAGGTGCAGCACGTCGCCGATCTCGCCGACGCGGCGCTCCAGGGCCTCGGTGACCGAGCCGATGGCGTGCGAGGCCTCGCGGATGCGCTCGATGCCGCCGACGCTCTCGGTGAGGACCTGGGTGCCGCGCTCGGCGTCGACGCCGGCCTGCTCGGCGAGGCTGGCGGCGGTGATCGCGGTCTCGCGCACGCGGGCGATCGAGTGCTTCATCTGCAGCATCGCGCTCGCCGTCGAGGCGGTGGTGTCCGACAGGGTGTCGGCGTGCTTGGCGATGTCGGCGGTGGAGCTTGACACCTGCTGGATGCTGTCGCTCGCCAGGGTCACCACGCGCTCGGCTTCCTCGACGGTGGCGGTGGACTCCTGGACGGTGTTGGACAGGCGCACGGTGACGTTCGAGGCGACGCGGGTATCATCGCGGGTGGTCTCGGCCTGCTTGACCACCGCCGACAGGGCGTTCATGATCTCGCGCACCGACTGCAGGGCCTCGTCGACGTCGCGCACCTGGGTGTTGATGCCGCGCTGCAGCGAGGTCTTGGCCTCGCCGACATCGGACGCCGTCCGCTCGACGGTGCGCGAGGCCGAGGTGATGTGGCCGACCGCCTGCGCCAGCCGCTCGGCGGCGGCGTCGAAGGCGCGGCCCACCGCGGCCAGCTCGTCGGGCATCAGCATGCCGAGCCGCACCTTGAGGTCGCCGGCCTCGATGCGGTGCGCCGCGTCGTTGAGCTGATCCATCTGCCGGCTCGACACCGACAGCATGTAGACCCCGGCCAGCGAGTAGGCGACAAACGCCACCCCGAGCAGCACCAGCACCAGCACCAGCGTCGAGCGGTACTCGCTGCCCTGCGAGGCGAGCGAGCAGGCGATGAGCAGCTCGCCGGGCTCGCCGCCGGTGATGGTCGGCGGGATCTGGCGCCGGGCGACGATGAATTCATGGCCCGGCAGCGACTGCTGGGCGTCGAAGTTGGCGTGGGCGAAGCGCTGCGGGTCGGACAGGAGCAGCTCGGCCAGCTGCTCCCCCTCACGGCCGCTGCGGGTTCCGACGGTGGTCTGGTCGCTCAGGCGCACCACGGCGAACAGCAGGTCCTTGTCGGCGTCGACGGTCTGGTTGAGCAGCGGGCGCAGGCCCTTTTGCGCCTCACCGACCGCGTCGTGCAGCGCCTGCGAGTTGGCGAGCACCGCGGCCTGGGCGTCGGCGCGCCCCTGCGCCAGGCGCCGCGTGACGTCGCGAATCCACAGGTTGCCGACGACGGAGATGAGGCCGATGAGGAACAGCAGCACGAGCAGCGGCGGCAGAAGGACCCTGAAGCGGAAGCTGGTGTGCGAGCCGAAAAAGGAGTTCACGGATCTTCATCTCCCGCCGCGCGGCGGTGTCTTAGGTTTTAGGACCCCGGCGCGGGGCCGTGACCCGGTGCGCTCGTCGGCGGCTCCAGGTGCGGCACCCGCGGCCCGTGCTTGCTAGAGAACTCGCGCGCCTCGCTGTACCCGGCGTCGGCGTGGCGCAGGACGCCCATGGCCGGATCGGTGGTGAGGACGGTCTGGAGGCGCCGCTCGGCCTCGTCGGTGCCGTCGGCGACCACCACCATCCCGGCGTGCTGCGAGAAGCCGATGCCGACGCCGCCGCCGTGGTGCACCGACACCCAGGTGGCGCCGGCGGCGCAGTTTACTAGCGCGTTCAGGAACACCCAGTCGCTGACCGCGTCGCTGCCGTCGCGCATCGCCTCGGTCTCGCGGTTGGGCGACGCCACCGAGCCGGAGTCGAGGTGATCGCGGCCGATGACGATCGGCGCCTTGAGCTCGCCCCGCCGCACCAGCTGGTTGAAGTACGTCCCGACGCGCGCCCGCTCGCCGTAGCCGAGCCAGCAGATGCGCGCCGGCAGCCCCTGGAACTGGACGCGGCGCCGCGCCATCTCGAGCCACCGTCGCAGGTGCGGCTCGCTCGGCGTGCCGCGCATGACCTCCAGCACCGCGGCGTCGGTGCGGTAGATGTCCTGGGGGTCGCCGGAGAGGGCGACCCAGCGGAACGGGCCCTTACCCTCGCAGAACAGCGGCCGGATGTAGGCCGGCACGAAGCCGGGGATGCGGCTGAACAGAAGCTCGCGGGTCAGGCCCTGCGCCGCCGCCGCGGGCGACAGCAGCGCCTGGCCGCGCAGGTTGTTGCCGTAGTCGAACAGGTGCGCCCCGCGCGCCCCGAGCGTCAGCATCGCCTGCAGCTGCGCCACCATCGAGGAGCGCGCTCTCTCGATGTAGCCCTCGGGATCGGCGGTGCGCAGCGCGGCGGCGGCCGGTAACTCAAGGCCCGTCGGCACATAGCCGCTCAGCGGATCGTGGGCCGAGGTCTGATCGGTGATCAGATCCGGAGTCACCCCGCGTCGCACGAGCTCGCCCAGCACGTCGGCGATGTTGGCGCGCAGCCCGACCGACAGCCCGCGCTGCTCCTCCTGGGCCCGGCGGCAGCGCCGCAGCGCGTCGTCCAGATCCGTAGCTTCTTCGTCGAGGTAGCCCTGGCTGAGGCGCCGCGCGATACGCTCGCCGTCGACATCAACGCCGAGGAAGACCCCGTCGTTGAGGGTGACCGCCAGCGGCTGCGCGCCGCCCATGCCGCCCAGGCCCCCGCTCACCACCAGCCGCCCGGCCAGGGTGCCGCCGAAGTGGGCGCGCCCCGCCGCGGCGAACGTCTCGAAGGTCCCCTGCAGGATGCCCTGGGTGCCGATGTAGATCCACGACCCGGCGGTCATCTGGCCGTACATCATGAGGCCCGCCGCCTCGAGCTCCCAGAAGTGCTGCCAGCTCGCCCACGCCGGCACCAGGTTGCTGTTGGCGAGCAGCACCCGCGGCGCCCCCGCGTGCGTGCGCAGCACCCCGACCGCCTTGCCCGACTGCACGAGCAGCGTCTCGTTGTCCTTGAGCGCCAGCAGCTCGCGCACGATCACCGCCAGCGCCTCGTGGCTGCGCGCCGCCCGCCCGGTGCCGCCGTAGACCACCAGATCCTCCGGGCGCTCGGCGACCTCGGGATCGAGGTTGTTGAGCAGCATGCGCAGCGCCGCCTCCTGCCCCCAGCCGAGGCACGACCGCTGCGCCCCCCGCGGGGCGCGAAACGGCCCGTGACCGCTCAGAATGTGCGACGGGAGAGTCAGACCGCTCTCTGCGGCACCCGGCGAAGCGCTCTTGTCTGCAGCCGGCGCTGCAGAGGTCCCCGGACCCTTTGGACTAAGCTTGGCGTTAGACATGGCCGGATATTAACTCATGATATTACCCTCAAAGCCCTGTCGTCGGTGGAAGTTTCGCGCGTCGGGCTTTGCGCAGTGGGTGAGCCAGTGGGTGATGGCCTTGCGGCAGGCCAGCCAGCCAGCCTGAGAGCGGCCGTAGCTGTCTGACCTGGGGTGTTGATGTAGGAGGGGGAGGGGAGGCGGCCGCCGCGGGACGAGCCAGGGGCCGCGGCCCGGCGGGAGCTACTTGGCGGCGGTCTTGTCGGTAAGCTCGATCATGCCGCGGGCGTAGACGTCCTCTTTGCCGTTTATGAGGCGGGTGACCAGGACCTGGTACTTGGCGCCGGCCTTGAAGCCGTCCTCGGGCTTGAGGTCGATCTGGCTCATGAGGATCTTGGCGGTGGCCTTGGTGTGGATGGGGTAGGCCTGGATGGGCTCGCGCTCCTGACCGGGCTTTGGGGGCTGCGGGTCGTAGAAGACCAGGTTGACGTCGTCGGCGCCGGGGGCGCGGGTCAGGTAGGCGATGAAGTGCAGCTTCCAGGTCTCGCTGTCGGGGTTTTTGCCCAGGGAGGCCTTGGCCTCGCTCCTGAGGTCTTTCTGGAAGGACGACAGGGCCGGGTTCAGCTCGTGATCGGTGATCACGATCGAGCCCGAGCTGCCGGGCGGCGGGCCGCTCGCCGCGGCGCGACCGCCGGCCAGCGCGTGACCGGCCAGCGCCACGCTGATGCCCAGGCTGGC
>DAOMZC010000502.1:0-5281 GCA_035437965.1 Pseudomonadota bacterium | reverse complement strand
ACGCGCTCCCCGCCCGGCATCTCCGAGTCGGGGACCAGCATGACATTATCGGGTTGAACGACTGCCCGGTCGGAGCTCGTCGCTGGCGACTCTTTCAACGCCGCCCTGGGAATGGCTGCGGAACCATCAGCGGGAGCCGCGGGCGCTACTTGGTGTGGAGGGAGATGACGCCGTTCCAGCCGGCCGGGACCCCATCGTGAATGAACTTCTGGCAGCGCTCTACGTAAAGCTTTGCCGCCACATCCCGCGGATCGCTGGCGACGACGCTCGTGAAGCAGTCCAGCGCCTCCTTCATCTCACCGCGGCGAAATCGCTCGAGCCCTTCGGCGAACCGCGGGCGGGTCGCAAGCCGCGAGGCGCGATCTTCAGCGGGGAGACCGTCCAGGACCTCATAGACGGTGACGGCCGCCAGCTTCCCCTTCATCTTGACGCGATCGACCTCGCGCAGCTCGACGGGGCGGCGCAGCTGAGAGCAGGTAGACTCGGTGATCAGCATTGCCGTGCCATAGAGCTTGGTCAGCGCCTCCACGCGCGCCGCCACGTTGACCGGATCGCCGATCACCCCGCACTTCATCCGCTCGGCCGAGCCGATGGTCCCCAGGATCAGCTCCCCGGTGTTGACTCCCACGCCGATCGATACCGGCGGCTGCCCTTCCGCCTTGCGCTCGCGGTTGAACTCGGCCAGCGCCTTCAGCATGCCGATGCCGGCGGCCACTGCATCGTCGGCGATGCCCGTCTGCTTGCCGGGAAACAGCGCCATCATCGCATCCCCTTCGTAGGAGTCGACGAAGCCCCCGGCGGTGCGAATCGGCGGCTCCATGCTGGCGAAGTAGCGATTGATGAAAGAGAAGTTTTCGTTGTGGCTGTGGCCTTCGACAAGGGTAGTAAACGAGCGGATGTCCGAAAACAGGACCGACATCTGGCGTTGCACGTGGTCGCCGCGCTGGATCTCAAGGATGCTCGTCTTGTCCAGGCAGCTCAGGAATTCCTGCGGCACGTAGCGCTCGAAGGTCTTGGACAGGGCCTCGTTCTTTTCCGCTTCGGTCAGGCGGTCGCGGATCGCCAGCTCGCGCTTGCGCCGCTGGTATTCAAGGCGCTGGCCGGCGCCCGCCGCCAGCATCACCATGAACACGGTAAAGCCCACGGCCGGCGCGTAGGGGGTCAGCCGATCCGCGTGCATCCAGGCGCGCGCGGTAGCGATCGGCCAGGCGCTGGAGGCCAGAACCACGATGAGGGCAATCGCAATGAACAGTCCCTCCCGCTGGTAGCGCAGCGAGCGCCAGCACGCGGTGATCACCGGAGGCAGCATGCCGGCGACCGCAATCTCTGCCAGCGTGCTGCCGATAAATCCGTCGGCCACCATGCACACCCCGAGCGAGACCCAGCAATAAAGGTGCAGCAGCGTGGTGTAGCGCGCGATGAGCGGCGCGGTGGTGCGCAGGACGAGAATCCGGCTCAAGAATCCGCTAAGCCCGATCGAGATGAGGAAGATTCCGATAAGCTCCGCTCGCAGCTCGGCATACGCGGCGACGCTCTCGGGAAACCATGCAAAGCCGTCGCCCCAGACATAGAACACGATGAACAGCAGCATCCCCACGCCGGTCAGCGCGAGCCAGGCGTTGAGCGCTTCGTGCAGCCGCAGGTACAAGTACGCCGAGTACGCCGTGACCAGGAGCACCAGCCCAAGGAGCATGCCGCACACGAGGTTGCGGCGGCTCTCGCGCGCGACGATCTCGGGAAGGGTCAGAAGCTCTGCCGAGGCGGTCAGGATCTCGGCGTTGAAGCGCATCACCACGTGCAGCGTGGCGCCCGACGCGACCTTGACCGGGAACATCGGCGACATGGTGGGGATGACCCGCTCGACGATCGGAACGCTCTGGCCGCTGCGGTAGTGGTTCCACGACCCCGTGGGGTCGTCGAGCCAGACATCCAGCTCATCGACGCTGCGGTTGTCTACGACGAGCACCCGCTCCAGCGGCACCGGTTCGTGATTGGTAATCGCGAACCGTACCCAGACGGCGCCGGGGACGGGGCGCTTGTTGTAGCTCGGCCTGTGAAGGGGGGTAAACCGCGCGGCCATGGCGGGCGTCTGCACGGTGGCGAAATCCAGCGCGAGCGTGGTATCGAAGAAGACCTCGGCATGCGGAAACGCGGCGCCGACCTCATTTCTGGCAACGACCCACGGCTCTGGTGCTGCCCCGGCGTCCGCGGCGAGCAGCGTCGAGCACAGGACCATCGTCGCTGTCGCCAGCCAGCGGAGGTAGAAGTGGCGATGGGAGAAGCGCGCCCGCTGCCGCATGTGTGATACTCGCCCCCGAGCGTATCCGCCAGACAGTATATACCGATCGCGCGACGAGCGGGCTTTCTACTTATTACTTCGCAGCAGCTCGTGCCGGCGCCGATAAAGCGCGGCGTGGCGCGGACTACTGCAGCTTCACGGCGGCTTCGACATGGGAGCGATACTCCGCGGCCAGCGGCGGCGAGTCGCGCAGCGCCGCTTGCAAGAGCGCCGCCGCCTCCTTTGCCGCCTGCTTCTTGGCGCTGGGATCGGCCAGGCTCTGCGCCTTGAGCGCGAGCAGCGCCCCATGCTCTGCCTGCCCTCTTGGCGGCGCGCCGCCGCCCAGGCGAGCGGAATCGGCCACCGCAGCGAGGCCCTGATCGATTAGCGCAGCAGATGCCGCGGCAGGTGCCGCTGCAGTCGTCACGGTGACGCTCGGACCATGGCTGCTCTGCCAGTCGGCGCCAAGCCGCAGCAGCTGCGCCCGCGTCAGCTCGATGCTGGCGAGCTTCCCCGCTGACTGCGGACCCAGCGTTACTTTCGGCAGCGCGGCAAACGCCGTCATGACCGGCAGCGGCGACTTGCCCGTGCGCAGCAGCCAGCGCGCGCGCAGGACCAGGAACTTCGCACCAAAGTCAGTCTGGATTCCCGGTGCCAGCCGGGCCACGCGGACCCCAGCTTGGAGATCGGCCAGCCCGGAGGCGATCGCCGGCTCGGGAGATTCCCCTTTTCGCAGCAGCGCCTCGCCATAAAGGAGACTTGTCCGCAGCAGCATCTCCCACGCATCCACTGAGCCCGAGGGCTTCTGGAGCATCTGCTGGTGGCGCTTGATGAGCTCTGCGGCCGGGGCCGTGATGTCCTGTCCGGCCTCCAGCTGCTGCCGCAGCTCGGCGTACCCTAACAGGAGCTGGTTGTCGAGCGTACTCGGCAGGCTCGGATTTATCGCCAGCGCAGCTTCCAGATCGGCTCTCGCCCGATTGAGCTCCGCCGACGGATCGAGGCCACGATCGATGTAGTCGAGCGCAAGCTCTATCCTGAATGCCGCCAGGTTGGCGCGGACAATCGCCTGCTGCGGTCGCAGCGCGCGCGTCCGCTCGCCGATAGCCAGACAGTCTCTCCACACCGCGAGCGAGTCGCCGCCCTGCGCGTGCTTCCACCTGGCCAGTACCTCAAGCAAGACCGCCAAGGTGTTAAGGTAGTCGGCGTTTCCCGGATCAAGGCGCGCGGCCTTCCTGAGATCCTCGATGGCCTGCTCCAGCTCGGGCACGGCGGGAATTCCGGACTGCGCCTTTCTCACCGCGAGCTCATTGAGGAGGCGACCGCGCACGAAGTAGTGCTCGGCGCGCTCGGGCGGCAGCTTGTCTCCGAGTGCGATGACCTTCAGCCCCTGCTCCAGGGTGTCGCCGCTGTCCTTGTAATGCGTGGTGTTGAAGTAGGCCCAGTACGAGTAGAGCCGCGCCAGCTGATCGTGGGCCTCACCGCTCTCGGGCAGCAGGGTAAGCGCAACCTTGCCGCGCTCCATGCCGTCGCGATAGATCGACTCCACATCCTGGGGTGCACCGCCAGAGATCAAGGACAGCTTGAGCAGGGTCTGGGAAAGCAGAGTGCTGCTCAAGTAGAAGTTGGGATAGCTGCGGGCCAGCTCGATCGCGCGGGAGAGCGTGGCTTGCGTCTCCGCAACGTCCTTCGGTCCCGCCAGCTGGCCGCGCATCAGCTGGGCACTTATCTGCTCGACCCGGATCTTGACCTCCAGGTCGAAGGGCTCAAGCAGCCACGGCGTCTCGTCCTGCGCCTTGCGCGCTCCCGCCAGCGCCTTGGCCAGCGCCTCGGGACTGTCGGACTCGTAGAAGTGGAGCAGCGCGTCTGCATAGACCGCGGTCCCGAGCTCGGGCTCGCTGCCCAGGTGCAGCTCCTGCCGCGCCCGGACTACGTACTCCCGCCGCAGCGCTTCCAGCTGCGGCTGCAGCTGGTCTTCGGCCGCCGAGCGCCGCAGGGTGTCGCGCTTCTGCTCGAAGATGCGCCCGAGCGCCTGACCGAGGGCCAGGTGCACGCCGCGCTTCTCATAGCCGTGCTGGAGAGCCCCCTCCAGATATCGCACCGCCGATTCATTGTCACCGAGCACCAGATAGCCCTGGCCGAGGGCCCACTCCAGGGCTCCTTTCAGGCTCGCGTCCGAGCTCTGGAGCTGCTGCTCGAGCTGCTCCAGGCGGGTCCGGATTATCTTCTGCTCCCGGCGCAGATCGTGCGGCGGCAGGCTGTAGGCGACGCGCAGGAACAGCTTCATCTCGGTCACCGTCTTGCCGAGCTGCGCCGCCAGCTGCTCGCGCTCCTTGGCACGGTGCGCGGCGACGCGCTGCTCTTGCCTCGCCCGCGTTATCACCAGCAGGAAGCAGGTGAGCGAAAAAACACACATCGCCGCCACGGCGACCCAGGCGCGATGGCGCTGCGCCAGGCGCCGCAGCCGATACAGCGTCGAGGCCGGCCGGGCGACGATGGGCTCACCGCGGAGATAGCGGCCGAGATCCTCGGCCAGCGCCAGCGCCGACTCGTAGCGCTGCGACGGCTCTTTCTGCAGGCACTTGAGGACGATCACCTCCAGATCCGGCGGCACGCTCGGCTCTACCTGGCGCAGCGGCGGCGGGTCCTGATTGAGGACGGACAAGAGGAGCTCGACCTCGTTCTCGGCATCGAACGGCGGCCGGCCGGCGAGCAGCTCGTGGAGCACCGCTCCCAGGCTGTACACGTCGGCCCGGCGGTCCAGGTGCCGCGCCTGTCCGCGCGCCTGCTCGGGCGCCATGTAGTGCGGCGTCCCCATGATCACTCCGGTCTGGGTGAGCCGCTGCGGCCCGAGCGCGTCGCGCGCCAGCCCGAAGTCCATGAGCACCGGGCGCAGCCCGTGCCCCTCGTCATCGCTGCACTCCGCATCGGCGGTGCAGACAAGGATGTTGGCCGGCTAACCGTCGCCTCCGAGTGAGAAGCAGCGCGAAACCGTCCGCGCTGCCT
>DAOMZC010000501.1:2156-5287 GCA_035437965.1 Pseudomonadota bacterium | reverse complement strand
TCCGGAGCCGGACAGCCGAGCCGCTGCGGATCCGGCTGCAGACCTTGCGGTACGTCCTTGCATTGATCGATGCTGTTGAGGACTCCGTCGTTGTCGTTGTCGCGATCCGGACAGCCCTTGAGCTGCGGATCCGGGTGCGGCCCGGCGGGCACCTCGACGCACTGATCCTCGTTGTCGAACACGCCATCGCCGTCCTTGTCGGTCAGCGGGCAGCCCTTGCGCGCCGGGTCGGGGTGCGGTCCGGCGGGCGTCTCGACGCACTGGTCGTCGCTATCGAACACGCCATCGCCGTCCTTGTCGAGCAGCGGGCAGCCCTTGCGCGCCGGGTCGGGGTTTGGTCCCATCGGCAGGTCGACGCAGCGATCTTCGGCATCGATCACTCCATCGCGATCGCGGTCAGGCGGCGGCGGACAGCCGTTCTTCGCCGGATCGGCCGAGGCCGGGCCCGCGTCATCCGGACAGGCATCGACCTTGTCGAGGACTCCATCGGAGTCGCGATCGGCGGCCTTGGTGTTCTCTTTCCGGATCGGCGCATAGGCCAGGCGGAGCAGCGCCCGGACGTCCGGCGTACCCGGCTCGCGCAGCGCGCCCAGACCGACCGCGGCGCCAATCTGTACCTGATCGGCGATGTTGTAGTGCGCGCCGATGAGCGCTTCCAGGCTGGTGTAGTTGCGACCAAACGCCTGGCCGTTGGTGACTATCGTATTTAGCCGTACTTCCGGACCGATCGCGAAGTGCGTCGACGCATAGGCAATCGCCGCGCCGAACTGCACCGAGTGATCGGTGACGTTTCCTTCCGGACCAAAGCTGGCGCTCAGCCGCGCGCTCGGGCGGTAAAGGAATGCGCCGACGAACGACCACCGTACGTGGTGACTGAGGCCGCCGAGCACGAGCTTGGGCAGTACGCGCGTATCCAGATCGCTCGCCGTGCTGGGCAGCGAGTCCACGAACGAGCGCAGCGGGAACCACACAGTGGCGCCGAGGCTGATCGAGAACGGACTCTTATCCGGCTGCCCGTACAGACGAACGATCAGCGAGGCGCTGGGATCGCGAATCGAGACCCCATCGATCGGAGAGACTCCCACCGCGGGCTCGCCGCGCTCCAAAAGAGTCAGCGGGATCGACACCGAGATGTTCACCCGGTCGAGAAACGACCCCGCCAGATCCAGGCTGCCGATCAGCTGATGGGCGACGATCGCGCTGCTGGTGAAGAACTGTCCGTCGCGATCCGCGGTCGCGTAAAGGAGCGGATTGTGCGCGTAGTCCAGCGTAATTCCGGCGGCGAAAAAGCGCGTCTTGGAGTACCACGGATGGTCCACCATGAACGACCACTCGCCCGCGGGAGTGGGCTGATAGCGGTTGATGTCGAAGCCCTGATTTTGGGCTCGGGCGCTTGATGCGGTAAGTAGGAGCGCGCCAAGGATTCCGCCCAGGGCGAGCATTCTGGCAGTGGTCACGGTGGCCTCCGTGTGGTGATCGTGCCCGCCCCCGGATCCCCCGCGCCGGACATGCGAAACACCCGGATAGCTTCGCACAAAGCCGAATCAATTTGAACTCATAAAGCTAGCCTGAAGGTAGCCTAGAGCTAAAAAGAGGGACTGAAATTCCAGTGTAGGCACTTTCGGCCGCTGTAGCCCCTCCCGTCGAGACGGGCCGAGCCGGACCGGCTCATTACTGAAGACTTGCAGCATCACTATCTGTTATATTTTGGCAGCCCGGGATCCTTTTTGTCTGGAGAGACTGCTCGCACGCAGCTCTTAGGAGGACGGGAAGGAACGTATAAGTCTTATGGACCAGGGGGAGCCCTAATGATCTGCCGCAAGAAGCCTTTACTAAATGGAATCTGCTGGCTGCCACTTTCGCTGTCGTTACCGCTGTCGTTATTGCTATCGGCGCTATCGCTGACCCTAGTCCCGACCCGCGCCGCGGCGCAGCCGCTATATTCCAACGGCGGGATCAATCCGCGGGCGACCAGCAAGAGCGGCGTCGCCGCCCCGACCGGCAGCTTCTGGAGTGAGCTCCAGAACAACGCCGGCAACACCACCGAGTCCAATAACATCCTCGGCTCGGGCGGCGCGGCGGGAACGAGCCGTCTCGCGGATGACTTCACCGTGCCGGCGGGCGCGACCTGGACCATCAACTCCATCGACTTTTACGGCTATCAGGTCGGAGCGGCGGCGTCTCCGTCTCCGTTTACTTCTTGCAACGTCCAGATCTGGAGGGGCCGCCCCGGCGACGTGGGCTCGGCGGTCATCGCCGGCGATCTGACCACCAATCGGCTGGCGGCATCGATCGATACGCGGATCTTCCGCATCGGCAGCAGCACGGTGCCGGCGCCGGGCACCGCTCCCGATATGACCCGCCGGGTCTGGCGGAATCATGCCACGTTTGCCACGCCCGTCGTGCTGACGGCCGGCACCTACTGGGTCGAGTGGCAGACCACGGTTAGCGGCGGTGGAACGCACTTCTACCCGGGCGTCACCATCGAGTCGTCACGCGGACCTGCGACCGCGAACTCCCGGCAGTTCAACGTGGCCGGACTCGTCTGGCTGAATAATATCGACAATGGGAATCCGGATGCGGCGCCGGACGTGCCGATAGACCTGCCCTTCGATATCAATCTGGTCGTCTGCGGCGACGGGTTCCGGGACCGCTCCGAGGCGTGCGACGACGGCAACCAGGTAAACGGCGACGGCTGCGACAACAACTGCACCGTCAGCGCCTGCGGCAACGGCATCCGCGCCGGCACCGAGGCGTGCGACGACGGCAATATGACCAACGGCGACGGCTGCGACAACAACTGCACCGCCACCGCCTGCGGCAACGGCATCCGCACCGGCACCGAGGTCTGCGATGACGGCAACCTGGTAAGCGGCGACGGCTGCGACATCAACTGCACCGTCAGCGCGTGCGGCAACGGCGTGCCGGCCGGCACCGAGGCGTGCGACGACGGCAACATGACCAACGGCGACGGCTGCGACAACAACTGCACCGTCACCGCCTGCGGCAACGGCATCCGCACCGGCACCGAGGTCTGCGACGACGGCAACGCCACCGACGGCGACGGCTGCGACAGCAACTGCACCGTCACCGCCTGCGGCAACGGCATCCGCACCGGCACCGAGGTCTGC
>DAOMZC010000501.1:0-2056 GCA_035437965.1 Pseudomonadota bacterium | reverse complement strand
GACGACGGCAACGCCGTAAGCGGCGACGGCTGCGACGTCAACTGCACCCCCACCGGCTGCGGCAACGGCGTGGTCACCGGCGCCGAGGTCTGCGACGACGGCAACCAGGTAAACGGCGACGGCTGCGACAACAACTGCGTCCGCACCGGCTGCGGCAACGGCGTCGTCACCAACAGCGAGGTCTGCGACGACGGCAACACCGTAAGCGGCGACGGCTGCGACAACAACTGCACCCCCACCGCCTGCGGCAACAACGTGCTCACCGTGGGCGAGGGCTGCGACGACGGCAACCAGGTAAACGGCGACGGCTGCGACAGCAACTGCGTGACCACCGGCTGCGGCAACGGCGTGACCACCGACCCCGAGGTCTGCGACGACAACAACACGATAAGCGGCGACGGCTGCGACAACAACTGCCGGCTCACCGCGTGCGGCAACGGCGCGATCAGCAGCGGCGAGGAGTGCGACGACGGCAACAAGGGCGATGGCGATGGCTGCGACAGCAACTGCAAGATCACCGCGTGCGGCAACGGCATCCAGACCGGCGACGAGCAGTGCGATGACGGCAACACCATCGGCGGCGACGGCTGCAGCGCCCTGTGCACGCGGGAAGCGCTCACCGGCGGCGGCGTGAGCTGCCAGTACACGCACGCCCGGACCGAGCTCGGCGCCGGGGTGCTGTGGATGATGCTGGCGGTCCTCGGGGCAATCTACAGGCGCCGGCAGCGGCGGACCGCGTAAGTCGGCGCTCTACGCTGCGCTCCCTCCCGCGACGGCTGCGGGAGGGGGCCGATTCCTACCAGAGGGAGCGGCTACCGGACTCTCACGGTCTTCTCGCCGGAACCTCGGCCTTGGACTTCTCGTTACACCTTGGATCCCACGTCCAGCTCACGACGACTGCGCCTCCTGCCGACTTGGCCTGGATGTGGAACGTCGTTGTCCCCAGGGGAGGATGCCCGTCGTAGCGCTCTGCAGAGCCGGGGCCGCCGCGATCGATCGGCGGAGCGGCGCGGCGGCCAGCGCTTTCGACTTGCAGGGTGACGTCGACCTCCGCCGCGGGCGCCGCGACGACGCGCAGCCCCTGGGTCAGGTGGG
Organism: Pseudomonadota bacterium; assembly: GCA_035437965.1. Lineage (GTDB taxonomy): Bacteria > Myxococcota_A > Polyangia > Palsa-1104 > JAEUJZ01 > CALFML01. The sequence goes on along the minus strand of DAOMZC010000501.1, from coordinate 961 downwards.
TGCACCTGAAGCGATGGCTGCTCGGGTTGACGACAAGGAGCGTGCCCGGCAAGTCGGGCCGTACAGTGATGGTCTGCTGACCGTTCTCCAGAAATCTGGCTTTGATTTCCTCGCCGCGCGCGCTGCCAGTCAGCAGTCCTGCCGAGACGATCAGGAAGCCGGCGGCCCGGATCCGGTGACGCATGGGCCAGATAGTAGACGAATCAACGAGGGTCTCCTAACAGCCGGCCCTGGCGCCGGACTTACGGCGGCGGGCTGGCGGCGCACTTCATCGGTCGCGGCACCGACAGGCGCATGCGCGGCGGGATCGACTCGGGCGGCCCGCTGAGGAACGGTCCGCGGTAGCGCTGCAGCTCGGTCAGGGTGAGCTCGCGCAGCATCAGGCTGTCGAAGTAGCGCAGGCTCCCCGGCGGCAGCAGCGGCAGGATGGCGCTGAAGTTGTCGCCGCCCGAGGCCAGGAAATCGCTCACCGCGATCGTGTACGTCTTGTGCAGATCGAGCGGCTTGCCATCGGTCCCGCGCAGCGTGACCGCCAGCTTGGGTCCGACGCAGCTCGCCTCGACCGTGAGCCCCGACGGCACCATTACGCCGTGCGAGCCCTGCAGGTTGCGCTCGTACAGATCGAGCAGGTTGGCGCCGGTCATGCGCAACAGCGCCAGGCGGTTGTCGAACGGCAGCACCTCGAACAGGTGGCCGTAGGTAAGCGGCCCGGCCGGCAGCTCGTTGCGGATGCCGCCGCCGTTCTGGAAGGCGAAGTCGACGTGCTCGCCGGTCGCCCGCTCGGCGCCGCTGCGGATCAGATCGGCGAGCAGCACCCCGAGCGGCGACTCTTTCTTATAGTTGCGGGTCAGCCGGACCGGCAGCGCGACGCCGATAAGGCTGGCGCGGCGCTCGGCGGCCTTCTCGATGTGCGGGGCGAGCACCGCCTCCACCGCCGCGCTCGCGACGACCGGCTGGCCCT
>DAOMZC010000500.1:0-5290 GCA_035437965.1 Pseudomonadota bacterium | reverse complement strand
TCAAGCCGCCCAACATCCTCTTTGAGGAGAGCACCCAGCAGGTGTCTCTTATCGACTTCGGCATCTCGGCGCGGCTGTCGCAGGAGACCGTGCAGGCGGCCAACCCGGAGATGCTCGAGGGGACGCTGGCCTACCTGTCGCCCGAGCAGACGGGGCGGATGAACCGGGCGATCGACGCCCGCACCGACCTCTATTCGCTGGGAGTGACGCTCTACGAGCTGCTGGGTGGCGCCCTGCCGTTCTCGGGCGCGACGGCGATGGAGCTCGTGCACAGCCACATCGCCCGCCGCCCGCAGCCGCTGTTCGAGGTCAAAGAGACGGTGCCGCTTTTGCTGTCCGACATCGTCATGAAGCTGCTCGCCAAGCTCGCCGAGGATCGCTACCAGAGCGCCCGTGGCCTCAAGGCCGACCTTGACACCTGCAGCGAGCAGCTGGGCAAAAAAGGACAGCTCTCTCCCTTTCCGCTGGGAACTCAGGATCGGCACGGGACCTTGCGCATTCCGCAGCGCCTGTACGGCCGCGCCGCCGAGCTGCGCGTCCTTTACGACTGCTTCGGCCGCGCCGAGAACGGCGGGGTGGAGCTGCTCCTCCTGGGCGGCTACGCCGGGGTCGGCAAGTCCGCCCTCATCAACGACATCCACAAGCCGATCGCGCGCCGCGGCGGCATCTTCATCTCCGGCAAGTTCGATCAGCTGACGCGCAGCCTGCCTTATGCGGCGTTTGCCCAGGCGGGGCGGGCGCTGATCCGGCAGCTCCTGTCCGAGCCGGCGGAGGAGCTGGCCAAGTGGCGCGAGCTGCTGCTCGGGCGCCTGGGTCAGACCGGACGGCTGCTCACCGAGCTCATTCCCGAGCTGGAGCTCGTCATCGGCGCGCAGCCGGAGGTCCCCGAGCTCGGCCCCACCGAGTCGCAGAACCGCTTCGCCCTGGCGGCGCAGAACTTCCTGCGCGCGTTCGCCACCGCGGATCACCCGCTGGTCCTGTTCCTTGATGATCTGCAGTGGGCGGATCAGGCTTCACTGCAGCTCTTGAAATCGCTCCTGACCGATCCGGACATGGGGTACCTGCTGGCCATCGGCGCCTACCGCAACAACGAAGTCGACCGCAGCCACCCCCTGACCCTGACCGTGAGCAGCCTGCGCGAGTCCGGGGTCGCGGTGCGCGAGCTGACCCTGAACCCGCTGTCGGTGGGCGGCGTGACGGCGCTGGTCGCCGACGCGCTGCAGTCGGAGCGGGAGGAGGTGGCGCCGCTCGCCGCGCTGGTCGCGCAGAAGACCCAGGGCAATCCGTTCTTCATCAATCAGTTCCTCGGCTCGCTGCATCAGGAAAAGCTGCTCAGCTTCGATGCCGATGGCTGCCGCTGGCAGTGGGACGTGGAGCGCTGCCGCACCGCCATGGTCACCGACAACGTCCTGACCCTGATGGTCGGCAAGCTGCAGCGGCTCCCGCCGGCCACCCAGGAGGTGCTCAAGCTCGGGGCGTGCATCGGCTTTGAGTTCGAGCTGCAGACCCTGACCGTCATCGCCCAGCGCAGCCCGACGGAGGTCGCGGCGGATCTGTGGGCGGCGCTGAGCGCGGGGCTGCTCATCCCGCAGAGTGAAGAGTACCGCTTCCTTTACGGCGGCGTGGCGGGAGAGGCGGAGCTCGCCCGGCTGGGGCCGGACGGCGGGCTGCAGGTCGCGTTCCGGTTCCTCCATGACCGCGTGCAGCAGGCCGCCTATCGGCTGATCAAAGAGGAAGACCGCCAGGCCCTGCACGCCCGCATCGGCCGCCTCATGCTGGCCCAGCCCGAGCGCACCGACAAGTGGCTGTTCGAGAGCCTGGATCACCTGAGCCTCGCCGCCGACCTGCTGCAGGAGCCGGCCGAGTGCCTGGCGGTGGCGCAGCTCTGCCACACCGCCAGCCGACGCGCCAAGTCAGCGGCCGCTCACCCAGCGGGAGCCAAGTACGCCGAGCTCGGACTCAAGCTGCTCGCGGCGGCCGGGGCGAATGGGGCACCCGGGGACAAGGGAGCGCGCGCGCTCGACTTCGACCTGCAGCTGCTCCTTGCCGAGTCGGCGCACGCCAGCGGCCACTACGAGCAGGCCGAGGTCCGGTTCAGCGCGCTCCTGCAACAGGCGAGCAGCAACGTCGAGCACGGCCGCGCCGCCCTGGCCTGCATGGCGATGTACAACACCCTGGGCCGCAAGCACGACAGCCTGCGCATCGGCAAGCTGTGCCTGTCGCGTTTCGGGATCACGCTCGCCGAGACTCCCGAGGCGGCGCGCGCCATCGCGCGCACCGGCTTCGCCGAGATCGAGCGCAACCTGGCCGGTCGCGAGCCCGAAGAGCTGCTGGCGGCGCCCGAGCTGCAGGATCCAGAGCAGCGCATGATCCTCATGCTGCTGTTCCAGGCGGCGACCGCGGGCTACTTTATCCATCCGGCGCTGATGGTGGCGCCGATGACCCAGCACATAAACCTGGTGATGAAGGCGGGCAGCTGCGACCTGTCGGCGGTCGGCTACGCGGTGATCGGCTCGTGCACCGCGGGCCTGCACAAGCGCTACCAGGAGGCGGGGCGGTTCGCCCGGCTGTCGCTCGCGATGACCGAGAAGTATCCGGTCTGCGAGTCGATGGCGCAGGTCTACTTCATTGCCGGCGCGCACACGCTGCCCTATGTAGCGCACCTGCGCGAGATGCCCCCGCTGCTCGCCCGCGCCGTCGAGGTCGGGCTGCAGGTCGGCGACTTCGTCTACGCCTCGTGGTCGAGCTACGCCGCGGTGCTGGCGCGCTTTTACGCCGGCGATGAGCTGCGCGCGGTGCAGAAGGAGCTGGATGCGGCGCACCACTTCGGGCTGCGCACGCGCGAGCCGGTGGCGAGCGCCTTTTTGAAGCTTACCGGACAGGCCATCGCCAACCTGGAGGGGAGGACGCGCGGGCGGGCCTCGCTGAGCGATGAGAGCTTTGACGAGCCGGCGTTCGTCACCGAGCTGACCAAGCTCGGGATGTTCACGCAGCTGTGCTTTTATCACGTGCTGAAGCTGCAGCTGGCGTTCCTATACGGCGACCCGGCGGCGGCGCTCACCCACGCCGAGGTGGCGCGGGCGCTCGGCGCGAGCGCGTTCGTCTTTTACTTCCTCAACGAGCTCTCGTACTACCACTGCCTGGCGCTCTGCGCGCTGTACCCGCAGGCCACCGCGGAGCAGAAGCAGCAGTACAAGCAGACCCTGGGCCGCGAGTCCGAGTTCCTTGCCACGCTGGCCAAGAGCTGCGCGGACAACTTCGCCCACAAGCACCTGCTCGTTCTCGCCGAGTCGGCGCGCATCGAAGGCAACGCGCTCCAGGCGATGGAGCTTTACGATCGCGCGATCGCGGCGGCCGAGCAGAGCGGCTTCATCCACCAGGCAGGACTCGCCAACGAGCTGGCGGCCCGGTTCTACCTGGGCCTTGGGCGGTCGCGCACCGCGCGCCACTACCTGCGCGACGCCTACGCTGCGTACCGTCGCTGGGGCAGCACCGGCAAGCTGGCCGAGCTGACCAGCCGCTACCCGCAGCTCCTGCTTGGGGAAGGGGTCAAGACGCGGGCGGCGTCCGATGGGAAGCTGGTCGTCACCGCCACCTCGCTGCTCAGCAGCGGGCTGCTCGACACCGACCTGGTGCTGCGCTTCGCGCAGGCGATTGCCGGCGAGATCGTGCTGACCCGGGTGATCGAGCAGTTCCTGCGCATCGTCGTCCTCAACACGGCGGCGCAGCGCGGCGTGCTGGTGCTGAGCCGCAACGAGCAGCTGATGATCGAGGCGGTGCACTCGATCGAGCCCGACTCCGTCGAGCTGGACAAGAACCTGCCGCTCGCCGCGTGCTCCGAGCTGCCGGTGGCGGTGGTGCAGCGGGTGGCGCGGACGCGCGAGCCGATGATCCTCAACGCGGTGGAGCTGGAGCAGCAGTTTGCCACCGAGCCGTACATCGCGCAGAGGCGGCCCAAGTCGCTCCTGTGTCTGCCCATGGTGCACCGCAGCCGGCTTGCCGGAGTGCTGTACCTTGAAAACAGCAGCGTGAGCGATGTGTTCACCGCCGACCGCATCGAGCTCCTGCATCTACTTTGCGCCCAGGGAACGATCGCCATCGAGAACGCGCTTTTGTATGCGCACGTGCAGCTTGTCTCGACGCAGCTTACGCGCGCCAACGATGAGCTCAGCGGCGCCAACTCGCGCCTGCACGCGGTGACCGCTCAGGTAAGCCGCTCGAACGAGGAGCTGCAGGCTACCAACGCGCGCCTGCAGTCAGTCACCGCGGAGCTCGCGGAGTCCAACCGCGAACTCTGGGCCGCCAACGAGCGGCTGCAGCAGGAATTCCGCGAGCGCGCCCAGGCCGAGCAGGCGCGGCTGGCGCTGCAGGAGGAGGTCATCCGCGCCCAGAGAGAGCGCCTGGCCGAGCTGTCCACGCCGATCATTCCGATCAGCGCCGAGATCGTGGTCATGCCGCTCATCGGCACCATGGACACCCAGCGCGCGGCGCTGGTGCTCGACACCGCGCTGGCCGGGGCCCAGGCGGCGCGCGCCCGCGTCGTCATACTCGACATCACCGGCATGCGCCACGTGGACACGAGCGTCGCCGGCACGCTGATCAATACGGGCAAGGCGCTGCGGCTCCTTGGCACGCACGCGATCCTCACCGGCATCCGCGCCGAGGTGGCGCAGACCCTGGTGCAGCTCGGCGTCTCGCTGGGCGGCATGATTACCCGCTCGACGCTGCAGAGCGGCATCGCCTATGCCCAGAAGCTAGTCGGGGAGGCGCAGCTGTAGGGCGGGAGGAACGGGCGGGCGGCGGCCGACTAGAGGTCGCAGGGAGGGTGGAAGTCGGCGACCTCGCAGCTGCCGGCGGGGCAGAAGTAGCCGCACGGACAGTAGTTGCCGGGGCCGCAGGCGCGGCCGACGATCGGGTCGACGCACAGGTCGGCGCCGCCTTCGCACGTCGGCTTCGCCGCGTCGCCTCCGCCGTCCACGAGGCTCAGCGGCGCGTCGACGCCGGCGTCGGCGGGCTCGCTCGGCAGCGGCGTGCAGGCGCCCAGGAGCCATAGGCTGATGAACAGGCCAGGGAGTCTCATTGCCCGAGGATGCTCGTCCCCCGCGCGAAGTGCAAGCGGCCGCGTGGCGGGGCCGCCTTGGCGTAAGCGCGAGCGCAGCCGGCCCGGAACGGAATATGATGATCCTGTGCAAAAAAGACGCGTCCGTTTGCGAACCCTGACGGCTGCGGCGCTGGCCGCGGTCGCGTGTCTGAGCGTCCCCCTGTTTATGACCAGCTGCCGGCCGCCGGC
>DAOMZC010000499.1:0-5292 GCA_035437965.1 Pseudomonadota bacterium | reverse complement strand
ATTGTGGTGACTTGTGGGCTTTTTCAGGCCCGCCTTCGTAATTATCTATACCTGGTGGTTCTGGGTGGCCATCGGCGGCGCCGCGGTCGCCGCCAGCGCGATCACGGCGGGCGTCGTTCTGGGCACCAGTGCCCCGGGACGTACGACCCTGGCGCCGGCCAACACGCCGCCAGTCAGCTTCTGAGGCAGGGCGCAGCGGCGTCCGCAGGCAAGCAAGGAGTTCCTGATGGCAAGGAATGATGGCTGGGCATCGGCAGTTCTACGCGTAGGGATGCGGCTCTTGTGCCTGCTCCTTCTGGCGGGGAGCTCGTGCAGCAGCGACAGCAGCGGCGCCGGGCCGCTCGTGCGGCTGCACCTGTCCCCGGTGGATCCGACGGCCGCGCAGGCGGTCCTGAGCGTCACGGCGCGGGATCCGGCAGGGCAGGACAGGCCGTTCATGATGACGTTCAACAATGCCCCCTTCGATCTGCTGGGGGCCTCTTTCCCCGCCGGCACGCGCGGCTCGACGTCCTACCAGGTCAATCTCTACGGCACCGGCAGCTGCCTGGTCGCCTCCGGCTCCGCCACCCTGAACCTGGACAGCGATGGGGTCTTCGAGCTGTCGATCGTGATGACGGCGGTGCCGCTGTGCGGCAACGGGGCGCTGCTGACCGTCCAGGTGACCAACGTCCTCGGGGGCACCGGCAGCGTGACCTCCAACCCGGCGGGCATCAGCTGCCAGGGGGCCGGCGGCGGCTGCTCCGCTGCCTTCATGAAAGGCACGCAGGTCACCCTGAGCGCCCAGGCCCCGCCGGGCAACTTCGCCGGCTGGTCGGGCGGCGGCTGCACCGGCACCGGCGGCTGCACTCTGACCCTGTCGCAGGATGTCCAGGTGCAAGCGGTGTTCACTACCTGCCACGGATGGTGCAACGAGACGCTGCCGTTCGCGGTGACCGCCAACCTCAACGGTGTCGCCGGCACCGACGCGAACAACGTCCTTATCGTCGGCGACAACGGCACCGCGGCGCGGTTTGACGGCACCACCTGGCAGAAGCTGACGCCGCCCTCCGGGTCGCTCGCCTTGCGCGGCGTCGCTGGCCGTGCCAGCGGTAGCGTGCTTACAGCGGTCGGCGACAGCGGGACGATCCTGCAGCTGGGGAGCCAGGGCTGGACTATGCTCACCAATGCTTCGACGAAAACTTGCTGAGCGGTTTTGCCCGTCGAGAGCCGGCGCTGCACCTTTCCCCGGGCCGGCGGCTTGCCGGCGCAGCTCTGCGGGGTCGGGTGCGCAACCGCTGGCCCTGCAGCTGCCGGCGGGCGCCGGCGTAAGAGTGTGCCCCGGAGCTACACCCGGCGCTGGCGCTCACCCCACTGGACCGTGAAGCAGAGCGGAGGCCGTCGCTGTCGCTGGTTCCACAGGCACCTGTTGGCGGGGCGACCAAGTTATTCAGGCCGCGCTTGCAAGGCGCGCCGCCCATCTGCCTGATTGCACCCAGGAAGCTGCCGCACCGGCGCTGCGGCTTGCTCCTTGCAGCTAACTCGACTCGATCCCCGCAAGCACCGAAGTCAGTCGCGGCTCCCCGAGAAGCAAGGGGGAGCCGCCGGACGTTTGAGCACCACTTTGGCAAAGGAGCTGTTCATGACACTCTGTATTTCGCACTACCCCGCGATGGCGCTTCTAGTCTGCGCGATGGGCTGCGGAGGCGAGCCTGCCCTGGTGGGGCACGAGGGGGAGTCCGGACAGACGCCTGCAACGCCGCCGCCGCCGCAATCCCAGCCCCTGCCCGGAGGCGACATGCCGCCGGTGGGCCCGATTACCGGGATGCCCATGGCCGGGCCGACGCTGGATGCGAAGCTGCTGGTCCTCTCGGCCAAAGGCACCGAGCCGGACCTCGCCGCGATCCGGCAGGCGCTGGACTATCTGGGGACTCCCTATACCCTGTGGGTGGCGTCCATGCACCCCGGTGAGCTCAAGGCGAGCGCGCTCGCCGATGGCACGCATGGCTTCTATCAGGGCGTGATCGTCACCACCGCCAACCTGGCTGCGAGCTCGGCGGCAAGCGGCTCGGCGCTGACCGCCGCGGAGTGGACCGCGCTGTACAGCTATGAGGCCGCGTTCGGCGTCCGCCAGGTGAACTGGTACTCGTACCCGACAGAGAAGCTCGGCTTCGGCGCGGCGCCCAAAGAGCAGGACACGGCGCTCCGCCCGCTGAAGGTGACGGCGACTGCGGCCGCGCAGGCCATCTTCCCCTACCTGAACACGAAGAATCCGCTGACCATCAAGGGGGTCTGGGCCTACCTCGCCAAGCCGGCCAGCGATCCGAAGGTGACTCCGCTTTTTGTCGACAGCGCCGGCAACGCGATCATGATCCAGCAGAAGTATGCGGACGGTCGTGATTTCATCACCTTGACCGTGGACAGCGACCCGAGTCTTCCGCACTCCCTGGCGCTGCAGTATGGCCTCATCAACTGGGTGACCAAAGGAGTCTTTATCGGCGAGCGACACGCCTACATCGGCATCCAGATTGATGATCTGCTCCTCCCTTCGGTGCGCTGGAGCAAGGCGCCGCCATACCGCATGACGGCGGCCGATCTGGACGCCGCCCTCGCCTGGCAGAAGGCGCGCCAGAGTGATCCAATCACCAAGACCCTCACCCTGAGCTGGGCCTTCAACGGCTCGGGCGCCTACGCGACCGATTCCCAGGATGGCCTGGCGGACGCGGTCAAGCGCCTGCGTAGTTCCTTTTTCTGGATCAATCACACTTTCACGCATCCCGGCAGCCTGTCGCCGATGAGCTACGAGGACGTCAAGCGGGAGCTTACCACCAACATCGACTTCGGCCGGAAGTTCGAGCTCACGCCGTTTCAGCCCGCCGAGCTTGTCACCCCGGGGGTCTCGGGTCTGGACGCGGCGAACTCGATGCGCGCCATCCATGACGTGGGGATCCGCTACGTAGTCAGCGATACCTCGGTCGCCGGCCAGGACAACCCGTCGCCGAACGCCGGCATCTACAACAAGTTCCAGCCGAGCGTCCTTGAGATCCCGCGGCGGCCGACCAACCTCGGCTACAACGTCCTTACGCCCGCAGAGTGGGTCTCGGAGTACAACTACATATTCCGTAAGGAATGGGGGCGAGACCTTACCTACGACGAGATCCTCAACGTCGAGAGCGACTGGCTGGTGCTCTACATGCTGCGCTGGGAAAATGATCCGTGGATGTTCCATCAGGAAAACCTTGGACTATACGATGGCAAGCACACGCTGCTCACCAACCTGCTGGAGGCGGCGCTGCAGAAGTATGCCGCCGTGGTGACGACGCCGCTTGTCTGCCTGCAGCAGCACGAGCTCGGCGAGCGGGTGGCGCAGCGGATGCAGTTCAATGACTCGGGCGTGAGCGGCGTGATCACACCCGGGGTCGCGATTACCATCACCGTGAAGAATGCGGCTACCGTGCCGGTCACCGGGGCGCGCCAGGCGGGAGCAGAGAGCTACGCCGGCCAGTCGATCTCCTACGCCAAGCTGAACGCCGGGCAGTCAGTTACGCTGCCGCTCTGACCCTTCCCCGACCTTTCCCCGCGCCGCCCATCCCCGCGAAATCACGACGATATCTCGTAGGGCAAATTTCTCGACGACAACCATGAACCTGCGCGCCGTCGCCATCGGCGGCGCCAGCAACCCCAACACCCTCATCGTCGGCGATGGCGGGACGGCCGTGACGCTGCCGGCCGCCGGGCCGCCGCTCGTCAAGCACGTGTCCGGGACCGTGGCCAACCTCTACGCCATCGCCCAGAACCCCAACCTCACCAGGGACGACCTGCTCATTGGCGGCGCGCCGATCGTGACCAAGGCGGTGGCCGCGAGCTGGGACAGCAACAACACGTTCAACCCGCAGATGACGGGCATGGTCGGCATCACGGGCAACATCTATGCGCTGCTCTGCGGCACGGGTACCTTCTATGCTGCCGGGGACATGGGCGCGATCGTGAGTCGCACGAGCGGCGGCGGGGCGCCCGGCGGGGCCAATAAGTGGGCAACCGAGACCTCGACGGTCAACACGACCCTGCGCGCCATGTGGGCGACGGCGGAGAACAACATCTACGCCGTCGGCGACGGGGGTACGATCATTCAGTACAATGGCAACAGCTGGGCCAAGGTCGCGATCACGCCACCGCCCCCGGCCATCTCCCTGCGCGCCATCTGGGGCAGCAGCGCCACGAACATTTATGTAGTCGGTGACAGCGGCTACGTCCTGCACTACTTGCCGTGAGCCGGCTGGCTTGCGCCGCCGAGCGGCACAGCGCTTGCTGCAGGCACTGCAACAGGGTGGAAGAGTCTGCAGATGGATACGGAGTCTAGGATGACGCAATCAAGAGGTCCTCGCTGCGCTTCCAGTACGGCGGCGCCGAGGGCTCGTGCGCTCATCCTGGGCGCAGGGCTCCTCGCCGCAATCGCCACCTGGGCGGTGGCAGCAGGTGCCGATGAGGACAGGGGCAGCCCGGTTGTCGCCATGCGCGCCGCGGCCGAAGAGGCGGCAGATACCGAGCCCGATCAGGCCCGGCTGGCGCGGCGCGGCGTCCTGCCGGCTCAGGCAGCGCGCAGCGAGGCGCTGCACGCGGCGGTTCGCACCGCAATCCGCGACGAAGTCGAGCACGTAGTCCGGCCGGGAATGCAGGCGCCGGGGCGCTCGGGGAATAGCCCGGCGGCGGGCGAGGGCGGCGGCAACGGCGGTGGTAATGGCAACGGCAGCGGCGGTGGCAATGGCAACGGTCACGGCAACGGCGGGCTGGGGCAGCTCCACAGCGCGGTGAGCAGCGCCCAGCAGGCCAAGCGCAACTCGGCCGTGCAGGCGGAGCGCGGCCAGAACCGACCTAAGAGCGGCATGGCGCACGGAAGCCCGGCGGGCCAGAGCCGAGCGTCGGTGCTGGGCACGGGTTCCACGCGATGATGCACGGCCCACGCGCGGCGATCCTGTGGGTCGCCGGAGTCTTCATCGCGACCGGCGTCAGCCAGGCCGCCGCCGAGCGCCCGGAGCCGCGAGCCGCGCCGAGCCCCAGCGCGGTCCGCAGCGAGACCGCCGATGCCGCTACCCAGGCCCTGCTGCTCGACGGCGTCCGCGCGTTCCGCGCCGAACGCTACGACGATGCGCTGCATATCTTCCACCAGGTGGAGAGCCAGCACCTGCTTGCGGACATCGGATTTTACCAAGGGATGGCGCTGCACAAGCTGGGTCGCCACGCCGAGGCGCTGAGCGCCTTCCGCGCCGCCCACCGCCAGGGGCTGAGTGAGCCCATCGCCGACTATTATCAAGCGGT
>DAOMZC010000498.1:0-5307 GCA_035437965.1 Pseudomonadota bacterium | reverse complement strand
CAGGCCGTCGCGGCGCGCCGCGTGCTCGGCTTCCATGCGCACGATGCGGTGCAGCTTGTCGAGGAACCAGCGATTGAACCCGGTGCTGTTGTGCAGGTCTTCAAGCGCCTGCTCTGACTGCCCGCTGGCGCAGGCGAGGCGCAGCGCGGCCAGCAGGTGCCACAGCCGCTGATCGGTCGCGGCGCTGGTCCGCGACAGCGCGTCCTGCGGCTCGGCGCCCGCGGCGGTCGCGGCGATCTCGTCGGGCTTGAGCTCGAGCGAGCGCAGCGCCTTGTGCAGCGCCGCTTCGAAGGTGCGGTCGATGGCCATGACCTCGCCGGTGGCCTTCATCTGGGTGCCGAGACTCCGGTCGGCGCCGGGGAACTTGTCGAAAGGCCAGCGCGGGATCTTCACCACCACGTAGTCAAGGGCCGGCTCAAAGGCGGCGCTGGTGCGGCCGGTGACCGCGTTCTTGATCTCGTGCAGCCGATAGCCCAGCGCAACCTGGGTCGCCACGCGCGCGATCGGGTAGCCGGTCGCCTTGCTCGCCAGCGCCGAGGAGCGGCTGACCCGCGGGTTGACCTCGATGACGAAGTAGCGGCTGGAGCGCGGATCGACGGCGAACTGCACGTTGCAGCCGCCTTGCACCGCCAGCGCGCGGACGATGCGCAGCGCCGCCGCGCGCAGCAGGTGGTACTCGCGATCGCTCAGCGTCTGGCTGGGCGCGACGACGATGCTGTCGCCGGTGTGGACGCCCACCGGATCGAAGTTCTCCATGTTGCAGACCGTGATGCAGGTGTCGCCGGCATCGCGCAGGACCTCGTACTCGACCTCCTTGAAGCCTAAAAGATACTGTTCGATCAGCACCTGCCCGACCGGGCTGGCGGCCAGCCCAGCGGCTATCACCGCCGCGAGCTGCTCGCTACTCCACGCCACGCCGCCGCCGCTGCCGCCCAGCGTGAACGCGGGGCGCACCACCACCGGCAGGCCGATCTCCTGCGCCGCCGCGATTCCCTGCGCCACCGTTTCGACCGTGCGGCTCGGCGGCACCGGCTCACCCAGGCGCAGCAAGAGCTGCTTGAACAGCTCGCGATCCTCGGCCGCCTTGATCGACTCAACGCTCGTGCCAAGGAGCTGCACGCCGTACTCTTGCAGCACGCCGCGCTCGTGCAGCGCGACCGACAGGTTAAGCCCGGTCTGTCCGCCGAGCGTCCCGAGCAGCCCGCGCGGGCGCTCGCGGGCGATGATCCGCTCCAGCACTTCGACGGTGAGCGGCTCGATGTAGGTCACATCGGCGATGCCCTCATCGGTCATGATCGTCGCCGGGTTCGAGTTGACCAGGACCGTGGTCACTCCCTCTTCGCGCAGCGCCCGGCAGGCCTGGGTGCCGGCGTAGTCAAACTCGGCGGCCTGACCGATGACGATCGGGCCCGAGCCGATGAGCAGGACTTTATCGATCCCTGGGGTGCGTGGCATGAGGCTCCCTGGTGGTCTGGGCTCGGCTAGCGGCGTCCGAGCAGGTTCAGGAATTCATCGAACACAGCGCGGTTGTCCTCGGGTCCCGGGGCCGCTTCCGGGTGATACTGGACCGAGAGGATCGGCAGGCTGCGGTGCCCGAGCCCCTCGACCGACTGATCCGAGAGGTTGCGGTGGCTGACGAAAAATCCGCTGCTCTCCGGGATCGAGTCGCCGTCGATCTGGAAGTTGTGGTTCTGCGAGGTCAGGGTCACTTTTCCGCTGCGCAGATCCATCACCGGGTGGTTGCAGCCGTGGTGACCAAACGGCAGGCGGCTCACCTTGGCACCGGCGGCGAGGCCGAGGATCTGGTGACCGAGGCAGATTCCCAGAAGCGGCACGCGCAGGCGGATAAGCTCGCGGCACAGCGCCACCAGGTGGGTCACGGTCTCGGGATCGCCGGGGCCGTTGGAAAGAATGACGCCGGCGGGTTGCCGCAAAAGGAGCTCGTCCAGCGGCGTGCGCGGCGGCAGGACGGTTAGCGCCACGCCGCGCTCGCGCAGGCAGCGGGCGATGTTGTATTTGTAGCCGGTGTCGATCAGGACTACATGCGGACCGGCCCCTGGCGCGCCGTGCGGGGTGAGCACCTGCGGCAGCGCCTCCGCTACCTCATCGACTACATCGAGCCGGGCGATCGGCTGGACTCGCTGCGCCGCGGCGACCAGCGCTGGAACGTCCAGCTCCTCGCGCCGCGGCGCCGCGCGCATGACCCCACGCAGCGTGCCGCGGGTGCGCAGGTGCGCGACCAGCGCGCGCGTGTCGACTTCGCACATCGCGGGAATACCGTGGCGCTGCAGGAACGTGTGCAGGGACTCCCGGGCCGCGTGGTGGGAGTACTCGTCACAGTACTGCCGCACGAGCAGCGCCGACAGCCAGGGCCGCCGCGACTCCGAGGTGGCGGGGTCGATGCCGTAGTTGCCGATGAGGGGGTAGCTCATCACCACCATCTGGCCGCGATAGGAGGGATCGGTGCACACCTCCTGGTAGCCGGTCATTGCGGTGTTGAAGACCACCTCGCCGCAGCGCTCCCCGCGCAGCAGGCGCTGCGTCGCGCCGAAGGTGCGGCCGGCGAACACCGCGCCGTCCTCCAGCACCAGGAGGGCGCTCAGCGAGTCGTCAGGAAGCGGCAGCAGCGGATGGGGCAGCGACATGGAGCCTCCTATTCCTCGTACACGACGCGGCCACCGTAGACGGTCAGCAGCACGCGGCCGCGCAGCGTAAGGTCGGCCAGCGGCGAGTTCTGGCCCTTGGACACAAACCGCTCCGGCTGCACCACGAGCGGCCGGTGCGGATCGAACACCACCACATCGCCGACCGCACCGGGCAACAGGGTTCCGACCGGACGGCCGACCCGCGCGGCCAGCGCGAAGCACTGCGCCGGTCGCGCGGTGAGCGCCGCGATCAGCGTGGCCAGCGGCAGGCCATGGTGGTGATGCAGCGCCAGGAGCGCCGGCAGCGCGGTCTCAAGCCCCGAGATCCCGAACGCCGCCTCATCATAGGAGCAGCACTTCTCGACCTCGGAGTGCGGCGCGTGGTCGGTCGCGATGGCATCGATCGTGCCGTCGGCCAGCGCCGCCACCAGGGCTTGGGTGTCGGCGAGCGTGCGCAGCGGCGGGTTCACCTTGGTGGCGGTGTCGTAGCGGTGACCCGGCGCCGCCGCGCCCCCCAGGATGCCTTCGCGCTCTCCGGCCACCCAGGACTCGGTGAGCAGCAGGTGGTGCGGCGTGACCTCGGCGGTCACCGGCAGCCCGGCGTCCTTGGCGCGGCGGATCAGCTCGACGCTGCCGGCGGCGCTGAGGTGCGCGGCGTGATAGCGCCCACCGGTGATCCGGCACAGCTCCAGATCGCGCGCCAGCATGATGGTCTCGCCCGACACCGGCCAGCCGCGCAGGCCCAGGCGCGTGCTGACCTCGCCGGCGTTCATCACGCCGCGGCCGACCAGCTCCACGTCCTCGCAGTGGTTTACGACCGGGCGCCCGGCGATGAGCGAGTAGCTCAGCGCGCAGCGCATCATGCCGCTAGAGCGGACCGGCTTGCCGTCGTCCGAGAACGCCACCGCGCCGGCCGCCGCCAGCTCGACCATCTCGGTCAACAGCTCACCCTTCTGCTCGCGGGTGATGGCGGCGATCGGCAGCACGCGGGCGCAGGCCGGCTCGGCGATCTGGCGGACCCACTCGATGACGCCGCGGCTGTCCAGCACGGGCTGGGTGTTGGGCATGCAGCACAGGGTGGTGAAGCCGCCGCGCGCCGCCGCCAGGGCGCCGGTGCGGATGGTCTCGCGCGCTTCCATCCCGGGCTCGCGCAGGTGGACGTGCAGATCGCAAAATCCGGGCGCGACCACCTGGCCGGCGGCAAGCTCGATGACGCGTGGGGCCCGACCCTGCGCCGGCAGCGCCGCCGCCGCCTGCGCGACCGCGGACGGCGCGCCGCTCGCATGGACCGCTCCATCCATCACCAGCACATCGCCAGGGCCGTCCCAGCGCTGCGCCGGATCAATCAAGCGGCCGCCGCGCAGCCACAGCGGAGGTGGAGCGGAGTCGCGGCCCGGCGGGGTCGCCTGGGCGGGGCTTGGGAGCTCAAGCATGACAGTCCTTCCCGCGGGGCAAGCTGAGGTCGAGGTTCCGGCGGCCGGTCGCCCACAGCAGCACCGCCATGCGCACCGGAGTTCCGTTCTGTACCTGCCGGCCGACCAGCGACTGCGGCCCGTGCGCAATCGCCGGATCGAGCTCGACCCCGCAGTTGACCGGTCCGGGGTGGAGCACCGGGAGGTGGGGGTAGCCGGCCATGCGCTCGACGCTCAGGCCGTAGATGTTGCGGTACTCGCGGAGCGAGGGCAGGTGGCCGCTGCCCATGCGCTCGTGCTGCAGCCGCAGCGCCATCACCGCGTCCGCCCAGGCGAGCGCGCGCTCCAGGTTGTACTCGACCTGCACCGCGCGACCGCGAAACGCGGCGCCAAAGCCGGGCGGGAGCAGCGTCGGCGGTCCGCACAGCATCACCTGCGCGCCGAGCGCGGTGAGCCCCCAGCAGTTCGAGCGCGCGACCCGGCTGTGCAGGATGTCGCCGACCACCAGGATGCGCTTGCCGCAGAGCGTGCCGAGCCGCTCGCGCAGCGTAAACAGATCGAGCAGCGCCTGCGTCGGGTGGGCGTGCCAGCCATCGCCGGCGTTGATGATCGAGGCGCGGCTCCACCGGCTCGCCGCCTCCACCGCACCTGACTGATCGTGGCGGATGATGATCGCATCGGCGGCCAGCGCGTCCAGGGTCGCAATGGTGTCGCGCAGCGACTCGCCCTTGGCCACGCTGCTGCTGCTCGCGGTGAGGTTTACCACCTCGGCGCCGAGCGCCTTGCCGGCGATCTCGAACGAGGCGCGGGTGCGCGTGCTGTTCTCGTAAAATAGGGTGATAAGGACGCTGCCGCGCAGCCAGCTGAGCTTCCCGCCGGCGCGGCCGTGGGCATCGCGGACCTCGCCGGCCAGCTGGAGCATCGCGGTCAGCTCGGCGGCCGACCAGTCCTCCAGATCGAGCAGGTGGCGGCGCGGGGCGGCGGGCGCGGTCATGAGCTCAGGCTCCTTTTTCAGCATCGGGGTTGGCGGTGCGGCTGCCGGGCTTGTACGGCGTGCTGCCGGACGCGCACAGCGGGCAGTCCGCGGCGGCGAAGGTCTGCGGCCTGACCTGCCACAGCGCGAAGGAGGGCTGCAGCCCGTGGTCTTGCGCGCGCTCCACGACGGCGACGTACCCGACGACGAGGCCGCCGGCGGACTGGACCAGCGCGGCGGTCTCGCGCGCCGAGCGGCGGGTGGTGATCACATCCTC
>DAOMZC010000497.1:0-5320 GCA_035437965.1 Pseudomonadota bacterium | reverse complement strand
CACGCAGGCGGCCAAGGGCTGGCTGAGCAACAAGCTCGGCACCGCCCAGGGCGCGGTCGCGACCGCGGAGGATAAGGCGGCCGCTGCTCAGGTCGGGGTCGATGCTGCGGCGGCCAAGGCGCAGCAGGACGGGACGGTGGTCACCGACCAGCAGAAGTCCGGGCTGCTCGGCCTGCTCAAGGGAATTCTGTAAACCCGCCACCCCTGGGATCGGCCTGAGGGCCGGTCCCAATCAAAACCCCGAGCCATCCCCCGGTGGCCCCGTGGACCGGCAGCGCTAATCGATGCTTTCTCAGGCTTTCTCAGGCTTTCTCAGGCTTCTCAGGAGGTAAGGACATGATGACGGGTAGGACTTTTTATGGGAGCGCGCTAATCCTGGGCGCCTTACTCGCCCCGAGCTTGGCCCAGGGCCAGGCGCTGCCGACCGGCCAGCAGTTCGCCGGAGACTACAAGTTCTCTGAACAGAAGGAAGTCAAGGCGGTCGAGTGGAAGGCGGCGGCCTCGGCGGGTTTCACCCTGGCGGCCGGTAACGCCAACGTGCTGACGTTGTCCGGGGGCGCCAACTTCTCGCGTAACGATGGCAAGAATCTGGTCGCGCTCGACCTGTCGGGTGTGTACGCGCTGACCACGGTGCCGCGGCTGCTCGATCGCGACAGCGCGGGAGCCCCCTGCGCAGCGATGGCGACGACCAACGGCTGCAACGGCATCATCGACCGCAGCGAGGAGCTCGGCAGTCAGAGTACTCCCACGGCCGGGTTCCTGCTTGTCAAGCTGCGCTACGACCGCTTTTTTTCGGTGAATAATGCGGGCTTTCTCTCCGCCTTCGCGGGCCTTGACGTCCCGGCCAGCAAGAAGGCGATTTTCGGCGGCCAGCTTGGCTACTCGCGGCAGCTGTTCAAGACCAAGCTGCACCAGCTCAAGGCGGAGCTTGGCACCGACCTCACCTACAACAACTATATCCTGGCCGAGGGGACCGTAGGGTCTGACAACCTCTTTTTGGCCTCCGCGCGACTGTTCGTGGGATATGCGCTGACCCTGGGCGAGAACACGCAAGTCTCGCTCAGCGCCGAGTCGCTCATCAACCTGAACACCGCCACCATCGTCGAGCGGCGCGCGGAATCGGCAGACGCCACGCGCGTAAATGCCGCCGCCGCGCTCACCACCAAGGTCTGGAAGCGGCTCTCGTTCCGCTTCGCGATGGGTATGCGCTACGATAACTGTCCGGCTCCCAATCCCAACCCCAACCTCAAGTTTGCTGCCTACTCACCCGGGGTGTATAACCCGGCGGCGGCGGGCGTCGCGGCCAGCGGTCTTATCACCGAGGTCTCGTGCTCGCGTCAGGAGAGGGCGCTCGAGGACGGCGGCGGTACCGCCCAGGACCTGAGCATCTACCGAGTCAAGTACAACCAAAAGCTTGACGTGCTGACTGAGGCCAACCTCGTCTTTAGCTTCCTCTAGGCGGAGGTGCCTCATGAACAGTCATACATTCAACAGGCGTAGGGCAGGTCTTTTTCCGGTCCTCTTTGGGGTCCTGGCGGCGCAGGCAGCTACCCCGGTTGCCCGGGCCGATATCGAAGTCGGAGTATTCGGCGGCGGCAAGTTCTACTCGGAGGACGGCTCGTTGGCGCGGGTGCGGGCTCTGGAGGATCCGAACAGCGCGCTGCAGCACTCGGGGGTCTTCGGGCTGCGGGTCGGCTATCTGCCGATTCCGCGCCTGGCGCTGGAGGGCGAGCTCGGGATAAGCCCCACCATGATGCGCGGCTCGCTGAGCTACCCGGATGGGCAGCCGGTGCCGGATAGCCAGGCGCAGGTGGCCGTAATTCCGATTCGCGCCCATCTTCTTATCAACTTCTTGACCGGGCGGGTGCGCCCGTTCGCTCTCCTTGGTGGGGGAGGGCATATAAGCGTTCCGCTCAGCATCGGCGCCTTGCAGACCGATGCCAAGGGCGCAATCCACGCCGGAGCCGGTCTGGCGTTTGACGTGCGACCGGGCTGGGGTCTGCGCTTTGACGGCCGCTTCATCCTGGCGGAGGGCGTGACCAAGGTCCTGACTCCCGAGGGCGAGGTGCTGGCCGCGGTCTTCGGCCACTTCGGCAGCGCGCCACCGCCGCCGCCCCCGGTAGTGGTAAAGGACAGCGATGGCGACGGCGTGCCGGATGGCCAGGATTCGTGTCCGGACAAGGCCGGTCCCGCCGCAAGCGCCGGCTGTCCGCCGGTGGACAGTGACGGCGACGGCATTCCCGATTCGCTCGACCGCTGTCCGACCACCGCGGGTCTCCCGGTGTCCGAAGGCTGTCCGTCGGCGTTGGTCGATGGCGATGGCGATGGCGTAAACGATCAGGCCGACCGCTGTCCGCAGCAGGCTGGCCCGGCCGCAAACGGCGGCTGCCCCGACGCCGATGGAGATGGCGACGGAGTAGTCGATCGGCTCGATACCTGTCCCACCCAGGCCGAGACTCGCAATGGCTACAAGGACGACGACGGCTGTCCGGACGAGCTGCCGGCGGCGGTCAAGCAGTTCACTGGCACGATTCAGGGAGTGTCGTTCCAGGCGAGCAGCGCGATCTTGACCACGGAGTCTCTAACCGTGCTGGACGCAGCGGTCAAGGTCCTTAAGGACAACCCATCGGTGCGCATCGAGATCGCCGGGCATACCGACAGCTCGGGAGACGCGGAGCAGAACCGGGCGCTCTCGCAACAGCGGGCCGAGGCGGTCATGAAGTATCTGACCGAGCATGGAGTGGCCGCGACGCAGCTTACCGCCAAAGGCTACGGCCCGGACGTGCCCCTGCAGCCCAACACGACGCCGGAGAATCGGGCAAAGAACCGCCGCGTCGAGTTCACCCTACAGAAGTAAACATCAGCTGCGCCGCCAGCGCCAAGGAGCGACAACCACATGGGCAACAAGAAGTGGAGTTTCGTCAGAGCCGGTGGTTTTGACCAGGTGAAGCTTAGTACCGGAGCCGACCTGTTGGCGCTGGACCAGCTAGATCAGAAGCTCTGGGTGGCGCTGGCGTGTCCGGTCAAGGGGTTGGAGTTTGACGCGCGCACACTCGAGCTCCTGGACACGGAGAAAGACGGACGGATTCGCGCCTCGGAGCTGCTCGGGGCCTGCAAGTGGGTCGGCACGGTCCTCAAGGACCCCGAGGATCTGGCCAAGGGGTCCGCGGAGCTGCTCCTGACCTCGATCAAGGACAGCACCGAGGAGGGGCGCTCCATCCTGGCCGCCGCCAAGGCGGTGCTGGAGAGTGCGGGTAAGGCCGGGAGTGCGTCGATCTCGGTTGCCGAAGCCAGCGAAGGGAAGAAGCTTTTTGATCAGCGGCCCTTCAACGGCGACGGCGTGGTCACTCCCGATGCGGCTACGGAGCCGGCGGTGCAGAAGGCGGTCGCGGATGTGGTGGCCTGCTTGGGCGGCACGCTCGACCTCAGCGGCAAGCAGGGGTTCACGGCGGAGCAGCTCGGGCTGTTCTTTACCGAGGCGGCCGCCTATCTCGAGTGGCACAAAAAGGCCGAAGGCAGTGCCGCCATCTGGCCGCTCAAGGAGGCCACCGCGGACGCGGTCGCTGCGCTCACCGCGGTCAAGGCCAAGGTGGATGACTATTTTGCTCGCGGCCGGCTGGCCGCCTTTGACGCCCGCGCCCTGGGGGCGGTAAACCGGGAGGAAAAGGAGTACCTGCCGATCGCCGCCCAGGATCTGACGATGGCGGCGCCCGAGCTGGCCGCCTTTCCGCTCGCGCAGGTGGAGAGCGGTCGCGCCTTGCGGCTCCACGAAGGGGTAAACCCTGCCTGGAAGGACGCGCTCGGCGCCTTTGCGGACAAGGTCGTCACGCCGCTTCTGGGCGAGCGGGCGCAGCTCACTGAAGCGGAGTGGCTCAGCCTGCGCGGCCGGCTGGATGGCTACAACGCCTGGCAAGCGGAGAAGGCCGGGGCGCGCGTCGAGCAGCTGGGAATCGCGACAATAAGGGAGCTGGTCGGCGGCAAGATGCGGGCGGCGCTGGAGGCGCTGCTCGCCAAGGAGGCTGAGCAAGCGCCGGTGGCGGCGTCGCTTACCGCGCTGGAGCGGCTGGTGCGCTACCAGCGCGACCTGCTGGCGCTGGCCAACAACTTCGTCGCCTTCAAGGATTTCTACGAGCGCCGGCGGCCGGCGGTATTCCAGGTGGGTACGCTCTACCTGGACCAGCGCAGCTGCGAGCTGTGCCTGCGCGTCGATGATGCCGGCAAGCACGCGACCATGGCGCCGTATGCGGGGGCCTATCTGGCTTACTGCGACTGCGTCCGCCCGGCCAGCGGAGAGAAGCTTACCATCGCGGCCGCCTTCACCAATGGGGACACCGACAACCTCATGGTGGGCCGCAACGGCGTCTTCTACGACCGCCAGGGAGTGGACTGGGATGCCACGATTACAAAGATTATCGATAACCCGATCAGCATCCGGCAGGCGTTCTGGTCGCCTTACAAGAAGCTGCTGCGCTTTGTCGAAGAGCAGATAAACAAGCGCACCGCGGCCGCCGACAGCGCCGCCAATGCGAAGCTCACCGGCTCGGCGACGGAGGTAGCCAAGGCCGCCGACACCGGCAAGGCCGAGCCGCCCAAGCCGACCAAGGGGATTGACGTTGGTACGGTGGCGGCGCTCGGTGTGGCGGTGGGAGGAATCACCGCGGCGCTTGGGGCCCTGCTGGGCGGGTTTCTCGGGCTGGGAATGTGGATGCCCCTAGGCTTCTTGTCGCTGATACTGGCCATCTCGGGTCCGTCCATGGCGATCGCGTGGCTCAAGCTGCGGCGGCGCAACCTGGCACCGCTGCTGGATGCCGCCGGATGGGCGGTGAACGCCCGTGCGCGGCTCAACGTGCCGCTGGGCGCTTCCCTGACCCGGCTCGCGGTGCTGCCGCCGGGCTCCTCGCGCAGCCTGTCCGACCCGTTTGCCGAGAAGCCCCGGCGCTGGGGGCTCTGGTTTATTGTGCTTTTGGTGCTGGGACTGTCCGGTGCGTGGTACCTGGGCAAGCTCGATCACCTGCTACCCACGCCGGCCAAGAGCGTCACCGTCCTTGGTTCGAGCGCCCCGGCGGCACCCGCCGAGGCCAAGTAAGACCGCGGCTAAACAAAATGAGACACTGGTTCACCGGAGTCTTGATGGTCGCGCTAGTCGGCTCTGCTGCCGCGGCGGAGTCCCAACCTGCGAGCGGGCAGCACGCGTCCAAGGCCGCAGTCGGGGCCACCCACCCGGACGTTTCCTTTTTCGTCATCGGCAAGAGCACGCTGCACCGGCAGGACGCCCAGGGCAAGCTGGGCCCCACCAGCTACTACCTGTTCGGCGAGGTCT
>DAOMZC010000496.1:0-5320 GCA_035437965.1 Pseudomonadota bacterium | reverse complement strand
ATTTCCCGCTCGTATGTTGCTCGCTGGCCGCTCAGGGCGCGGCGGGGCCGGGCGGGCTCGGGCTCGGGCTCGCGGCGGGCGCCGGGGCGGGGGGCGCCGGGGCCACCGAGATGAGCTCGACCTGGGTGCTCAGGCGGTTGCTAAAGGGCGGGGACGAGCTTACCGCGCCGCTCGTCTCGTCGAAGTGCATCGTGCTCGTGCCGACGAAGCCGCGGCTCGGCAGTCGGAGGTTCTGCTGCGGCGGCTCGCGCAGCGGCACCACCCGCGGCAGGGTGACCGCGCGGCCCGCGGTGACGCGCAGGCGGGCCATCAGGCGGCCGTCCAGGCGCCGATCCGGCGGGCCGCGGTCGCCGCTCAGCCGGTCGGACCGGCCGCGGTCGCGAAAGCCGGCGCGCACCGCCTCTATCGCCGCCTGATCAAAGGCCCGGTTCCCCGACGGAATCAGCACTTCGACTGCCGACAGCCGCCCGTCCTCCTCGATGAAGGCGGCGAGCTCCACCGTGCGCAGGTTCACCGGCCGCTCGAAGACCTGGCGCGCCGCATCGGTCTGGGCGACCGGATCGAGCTCTCCGGTTGGCTCGGCCGCTGCCGCCGCCAGGGTGGGCGGCCCGGAGGTCAGCGGCGTCCCCCGGGTCAGCTGCTTGGCCACCGCCACCGCCTTATTGTCCCCGGTGATGAGCTCCGCGGTGGGCTTGAACTCGGCGACGATGCCGGCGCGGACCTCGGACCAGCTGCCGGCCGCGCCCAGCGAGTCGCGCGGCGGCACCCCGCCGAGCATCAGGGTCTGCTCAAGGAGCCGCACCGGGGGCTTGCTGCGCGCCGCCTCGCCGCTCCGATTCGCGCTCCCGACCTCCGGTCCGCCCGCCGCCGCGCCGGCCCAAAATAGGAATCCAGCGACAAGGAGCCCGCCAAGCCGCCCCGGCAAACCCCGCCCCGTCAACCTGCCATCGCCGCCCCGATAGCCAGCCCGATACCCAGCCCGATACCCAGCCCGATACCCAGCCCGATAGCCATCGCGATACCCATATAGGGAGGGAAATGTACGCCGATGCCGCAAAGTCAACCTCCGTCCACCTACAAGCCTGCCACAAGCAGGTTGAAAATGTGGCCGGGGCTGAGTATGTTCGCCGAATAAAAAGCCCTCCTTGGGGGTTCCCTTTTCGCCTGGGTGGAGCGACCTGAGACCACCCCCCCTGGGCTACTTTGGATAGCGCGGAGAGACGCTCGATGATTGAAGTAGAAGACCTGACCAAGTACTACGGAGGCAAACGAGCCATCAGCGGCCTGACCTTCCGCATCGAAAAAGGCGAGATCGTCGGCTTTCTGGGGCTAAATGGCGCGGGCAAGACGACCACGCTGCGCATCCTGGCGTGTCTGATCCTGCCCTCGTCCGGACGGCTGCGAGTGGACGGCCTGGACGGAGCGGCGCACGCCCACGAGATCCGCAGCCGCCTGGGTTTTCTGCCCGACACGCCGCCGCTGTATGACGAGATGACGGTGCGCGACTACCTTCGTTTCGTCGCCGAGCTCAAGGGTGTGGCGGCCAAGGACGTCACCCGGCGGGTCAGCGAGGCGCTGGACACCTGCAACCTGAACCAGACCGCGGATCAGCTGATCGGGACCCTATCGCACGGCTACCGGCAGCGCGCCGGGCTGGCCCAGGCGCTGGTGCACAAGCCGTCGCTGCTCATCCTCGACGAGCCGACCGGCGGCCTCGATCCGGTGCAGATCGTCGAGATGCGCGAGCTCATCAAGCGCCTCGGCGGTGAGCACACGGTCCTTCTGTCCAGCCACAACCTGTCCGAGATCAGCCACACCTGCGATCGGCTGCTGGTCATAAACGAAGGCCGGGTCGCCGCCGATGGCACCGAAGAGTCGATCTCGCAGGGGGCCGGCGGTGGCGCCCGCGTCGTCGAGATCACCGTCGAGGGCGCGGCCCCCGGCGGCGGCGCGCTCGGCGAGCGGGCGGCGCAGCTCATCGGCAAGGTCCCCGGCGTCCTCACCGCTCGCGTCAAGAGCACCGCCGACGGGCGAGCCGACCTCG
The DNA here is from genome assembly GCA_035437965.1 of Pseudomonadota bacterium. GTDB lineage: Bacteria > Myxococcota_A > Polyangia > Palsa-1104 > JAEUJZ01 > CALFML01. The sequence goes on along the minus strand of DAOMZC010000496.1, from coordinate 3,276 downwards.
AGGTCGAGGCCAGCGACGACCGCCGCGCCGCCATCGCCAAGGCCATCGTCGATTCCGGCATCGGCCTTGTCCGCCTCGAGCGCAAGGCCCTGGAGCTGGAGTCGATCTTCCAGCGCCTGGTCGCCCCCGGACCCGACGGCAAAAGCTCGCGCCGCGCCGCCTGATGCCGGCCGCCATCTTAATTCACGAAAACAACCAACCAACGCGAGACCGGTTTAAGAAGTGAGGGATTCACCGTGAAATCGATCGCACTTATCATCCGTCGCGAGATCGGAGCCTATCTCCGATCCCCCTTGGGTTACGTGGTGATCGCCGTCCTTTTGCTCATCGACGGCCTCCTATTTAACGCCCGCGCCATGGGCAGCGACACCAAGCGACTGTCGGCCGAGGTGCTGGCCAACTTCTTTGAGTACTCCAGCGGCATCTCGGTGACCGCGGCGCTGTTCCTGTCGATGCGCCTGCTGGCCGAGGAGCGCCAGACCGGCACCCTGACGCTGCTGTTCGGCTCGCCGGTGCGCGACTACCAGATCGTGCTCGGCAAGTTCATCGCTTCGCTCCTGTTCCTGGCGCTCATGCTGCTGCTCACCGCGTACATGCCGATGCTGATCATGGTGCACGGCAAGATCACCCGCGGGCAGATCATCGCCGGCTACCTGGGCCTCCTGCTCATCGGCGCGATGGCGCTGTCGATCGGCCTTTTCGCCTCGGCGCTGACCAAGAGCCAGCTCATCGCCATCCTCGGCGGCGCCGGCATCACCGTGTGCCTGGTGGTGTGCTGGATGCTCTCCAGCGTCACCGACCGGCCGTTCTCGGAGATCTTTGCCTGGCTGGCGATGTGGAGCAAGCACTTCCCGCCGTTCATGCGCGGCACGATCAACAGCCAGGACGTCGTCTACTACCTGTCGATGACCTACTTTTTCCTCTTCTCCACCACCCGCGTGCTCGAGTCGCGCCGGTGGACGAGCTAGCGAGGGTCCGCCATGACAACATCTAAAAGCCAAGGCCAGAGCCCGGCCAAGCGCAAGCCCGGGCGCGGCGTCCAGCTGGTCATGTGGCCGACCAGCCTGTTTTTCGCCGGCCTGTTCGCCCTGTTCATCGCCGAGCGCATGATCACCACCGAGGGCCTGCAGCGCGGGCTCGACGGCTTCGCCGTGCTGCTGCTCCTGGGGAGCCTGGTCGGCTTCGGCTCGCGCCGCAGCGTCGCCCAGGACCCGGCCGAGCGGCGGGCCCAGGGTCAGCTCCTTCTGAGTGGCCTGGTCTCGACCCTCGGCGTCTGCATGTACCTGTTGTTTGCCGCCAAGTCGCCCGCGATCACCAAGTTCCTGCATGAGTCCCTCGGCAAGAACCAGGACAAGGCCAGCTCGCTGGTCGCGGTGGCGTGGCCGGCGCTGCTCCTCCTCGGGGCGATCCCGATCGCCTTCATCCAGCAGGCGCTGTTCTCGATGACCGACGGCCAGGGCCGGGCCGAGGCGATCGAGCCGCACCGCGTCCGCTACTCGAGCCACAGCGGGCTGTCGCTGGCCCTGGTGGTGGTCTTCGTCGGCGCCATCAACTACGTCGCCAGCGAGCGCAACGTCAAGTTCGACTACGCGCGCTTCCGCTCGACCAAGCCCAGCGAGACCACCCGCAAGATCGTCCAGAACCTGGCCCGGCCGGTCCGCGCGACCCTGTTCTTCGCGACGGGCAACGAGGTCCGCGAGCAGATCCAGCCGTACTTCGACGAGCTCGCCGCGCAGTCCGACCGCTTCAAGTACGAGGTCGTCGACCAGGTGATGGAGCCGACCCGGGCGCGCGAGCTGTCGGCCACCGGCAACGGCCTGGTCGTCCTCAGCGTCCTCGATGAAAAGGGCGCCTCGACGCAGCGCGAGACCGTGAACCTGGGCCTCACGCCCGAGCTTGCGCACAGCGCGATCGCCACCCTGGACTCCCAGGTGCAGAAGCGGCTGTTGATGCTGTCGCGCACCGGCCGCGTCGCCTACTTCACCTCTGGCCACGGCGAGCGGCCCTTTGACTCCGGCTCGCTCGATCTGCAGAAGGACGACCTGCGGGCGCCGGTGGGCTTTCTGCGCAGCCTGATCCTCAACCTCGGTCATGAAGTCCGGCAGCTCAACATCGGCAACGGCCTGGCGACCAAGGTGCCGACCGACGCGGCGGTGGTCCTCATCGCCGGACCGACCGAGCACTTCCTGCCCGAAGAGGTGGCGGCGCTCAAGCAGTACCTGGCCGAAGGCGGGCACGTGTTCCTGATGTTCGACGCGACGAGCGAGCTGGCGGCGGCGGATCTGTCCGAGGTGCTCAAGTCGGTGGGCGTGAAGTACCACCCGCAGCTCCTGTGCAACGACGAGGTCTACGCCATCCGCACCCACAAGGACGCCGATAAGGCCAACATCGTGTCGAGCAGCTTCTCCTCGCACGTGTCGGTGACCACGCTGTCGCAGAACTCCGGCCGCGCCGGCGTCATCCTGCCCAAGAGCGGCTGGTTCGAGCGCGATACGGTGGGGGTCCCCGGGATGCAGGTCGACTTCCCGCTGCGCTCGATGCCCAAGACCTACGCCGACGCCAACACCAACTTCACCTTCGACGCCGGCGAGAAGCAGCAGATCTTCGAGCTGTCTGCGGTGGTCCAAAAGACCCTCGAGAGCGCCAAGGACAAGCCCAAGCGCGAGCTGCGCCTGGCGATGGTCGGCACTGTCGATGCGGTGAGCGACCTGGGGCTATATAACCGCGCCAACGCGGCGCTCGCCCAGGACACCGTCAAGTGGCTGATGAATGACGAGGCGTTCGTCGGCGATACGGTCCAGGAGACCGATCTGCCGATTATGCACACCAAAGATCAAGACAAGCTCTGGTTCTACTCGACCATCATTGCCGCGCCCCTGCTTGTGCTGCTTGTAGGGTTTCTGTACCTGCGCTGGGTGCGGCGTCGGAGGGCGGCATGAAGACTAAAAGGCAGCGCGGGTCGGCAACAGTCACCATTCACGCCATCCTGGCGGGGCTGGCCCTTATCTTTGCGTACCTTACGTGGACGCGCGACCGCACGGTGATCGTGACTGACTCGGTGGTGGCGCTCGATCTGAACAAGCGCGACGTGACCGGCCTGCAGTATGAAGACGAGAACCGTACGGTCACGGTCGAGCGGCGCTCGGGCAGCGACGGCGAGCCCTACGCCTGGATCACGGTGAAGACGCGCAGCAAGACCCTGGCCACCAACCCCGGGGGCGAGCCGCGCGTGGTCGTGCCGCCTGGACACGGAGCGGGCGCGCCTCCGTCTCCGCC
>DAOMZC010000495.1:0-5332 GCA_035437965.1 Pseudomonadota bacterium | reverse complement strand
AGTCGACCAGCTTCACCGTGTTGCCGACCACGAGCACGTTGGTGGGCTTGAGGTCGCGATGAAAGATGCCGCGCCGGTGCAGGTAGGCCAGCGCCTGCAGCAGCTGCACGAGCAGCGCGACCTTGGCGCGCACGCTCTGCGTGACTCCCTTTTCCAGGATGCTCTGCGGGCTGGGCAGGAGCTCCATGGTGAAGAACGGTCGCTGCTGGGCGTTGAAGCCGAAGTCGAACACGGTAACGATGTTGGGGTGGTGCAGCGAGGCCAGCATCTGGAACTCGTGCACCAGCGACAGGCGCAGGCCGAGGCGCGCCCCTTTGGTCGCGGCGTCGATCGCGGCGGCCGTATCGCCGGTCGCTTCGCGCGCGTGCACGCACTTGAGCGCCACCTGGCGCCCGCTCAGCCGGTGCACCGCGCGGTACACCACACCCATGCCGCCCTCACCGAGCTTTTCCTGCAGCGAGTAGACGCTGCTGACAAAGTCGATTTCAGCAGAGGTGCGCATGTACCGCCCGGTTCACTAGTCGCGTCCCGCGAGTGACCCGGGGTTTACCAGGTGGGTCTGGAAGTCCCGCGCGGTGCGCACGAGCAGGTGCTGACGGACCTGCGCGAGCGCCGCGGTGGCGCGGTCCTCGCCGTTGCGGAGCAGCTCGTCCAGGTCATTCAGGGTATGGATCAGCTCCTGGCTCAGGCTGTGGTGCGCGGTGGCCAGCTCGCCGGCCGGCACCGGTGCCGGCAGCGGCGGGCGCTGTCCGAAGCTCTGGCCGCGCTGGACAATCCGCTCGGCCGCTGCTCCGCTGCACGCCCCGAGCGCGGTGGCGAGGCCCTGATACAGCGCCACCATCTCGTTATGCTCGGCGATGAGGATCGCGTGCTCGGCCTCGACGCGCTGGATGGCATTCTGCAGCATGCTCTGCGCGATGAGCAGAGAGACCTGGGAGCGAGCGGAGGAGAGCTCCGGAGCGATGTCCTGGCTGAGCGAGATCATGACGGCGCGGATGGTTTCGACGATGCTGGGTCTGGTGTACATGGTCGCGCCTCCTAAGCCGGGGGATTCTGGGGCTGCGGTGCGGGGTAGCCGAGCAGCTGGGTGAAGGCCATCGTGCCGCCGATGACGATGCGGAGCAGATACAGCTGCAGGAGCTCCTTGTGCTGTCCGGTGAGGCGCCGCTTGATCGACGCGATCGCCTGGTCGGCGACGTTGTTGAAGCCGAAGATCTGAAAGTAGTTGAGCTCCTCGGGAGTGATGTCGTAGCCGGTGAGGTGGTTGTAGTAGCCGAGGAACCCGCCGGGATAGCTTATCGAGTGGAAGAAGTTCGTACCGCTCGTCGCTTCCATGAAGCGGAACCAGCCCAGATCCTCGCGCGGGTCGCCAAGGTGGGCGTTTTCCCAATCGACGATCGAGAGCAGCTTCCCATCCTGGAACACGAGGTTTGAGGGATTGAGCTCGCCGTGCACCACCGCCAGCGGCAGCGGTCGCGGCTTGTTGCGCCGCAGGTGCAGGTAGGAGTCATAAAGCACCGGCAGGACATCGAAGTCGATCTGCTCGTAGTGCTTGATGAAGTAGGCGATCATCGTGTCGATGTAGTGATCCCAGGTGTCGCAGGTGATGCCGGCTCCCTTGGGATCATTGAACAGACCGTCCGCGTTCAGCAGGCGCGCATCGCTTGTGTGCAGCGCCGCGAGCTGCTCGCACAGCTGGCGGGCGATGCTCTCGGCCTCGGCGGCGGTGGCGGCGCTCTTGAACAGCGAGGTCGGCTCGGTGCAGCCGAGGATGCGCTCGATGATCATCGCCGGCCGCTCGAACGGCCCGGGATCGAGCTCGGCGAAGTAGCTGCGCGGGACCCTTACCTGGGTGTGCTCGCGCAGGCGGTTGAGCAGGATGTGCTCGCGGACGCGGCTGTTGCTGAGCAGCGCGGTCGCCGGCGGCGTATCGCGGCGCAGGATGAGGTGTGAGCGGTGCGACTGGCCGTCGCGGTCGAAGACGGCGTCGAACTTGAAGGTGTCCTTGGAGTAGCCTCCCAGCAACACCTCGAAGTCCTCGATCGCCGTGAGCTGGCCGTCGCTCCACCTGCTTATCAGATACTGATAAACTCTCTCTCGCAGCGAGTGCATGCCCCCTCCTTCTGTGTAATGCGCGGTGCTACAAGTGCTTATCGGACACTCTCAAGGCTTGCGGCTGAGCAGCGCGCCAATCGCGGTCATCTGCGAGCCGCAGTCAATCTCGGCAGTATCGGTGAGCCCGGCCGCCGCGGTCCACGCCGCGATCTGGGCGGCGCTGTGGACGCGGCCGTGCCCGGTGCGCAGGCTGAGGTGCAGCGCGTAGGCGGCGCGGACGAGCTCCTTGAGCGGCGTGCCCCCGGCCAGCGCATCGACGATGAGCAGGCGGCCACCGCGGCGCAGCGCCCCGGCCAGGCGGGCGACGAGCTGCGCCGCGCGCTCGGGCGCCTCCAGGCGCAGCACGTTGGCGATGACGATCAGATCGAAGTGCTCCGCGGGCAGGGCCACGCTGTGCATGTCGCCGGCGAGCGGCGCGATGCGCTGGTGCAGCTCGTTCTGCCGAGCGCGCGCCACGAAGGCATCGAGCACCGCCGGCAGATCGAGCCCGGTCACGTGCGCCGCCGGGTGACGCGCGGCGATCGCCAGGCTCCACACCCCGGAGCCGCAGCCGACATCGAGGATCCGCTCGGGCTGTCCATCGATGTGCGCGGCCAGCGCCTCGGCCGCCTTGGCATACGCGGTGCCCAGGCCGGCGACCAGATCGCGGTAGCTCGACTCCCGCTGGCCCACCGAAGAGTCCAGCCAGTCGAGCGTCCGGCCGGTGCGCAGCGCGACCAGGGTGTGCGCGAAGTGCTCCTGCAGCATGGGCAGCCAGGCCAGGCTGACCCCGGTGGCGGTGGGAGTCTGGGCGGGCACCCCGTACAGCTCACCGTGCCGCTCCAGCAGTCCCGCGGCGGCCAGGACCTGCAGGACGGTCGCGGTGGTCCGCTCCTCTAGACCCAGCGACTGCGCGTACTGCACCGGAGCGAGCAGCTGCCCCATCGCCAGCTTGAGCAGACCCGTGGTGTGCGCCGCTGTCAGTGCTGCATAAGTGCCGCAGATCGTAAGGACATCAAGCCCCATGCTGGCTGCCGCATCACCATCACCTTCACCTGTTACCGCCTGCATCTGCTTCCCTTGACCTTCTTTGCCAATTTTTTTTGGCGCGCTCTGCCCCCGAGCTGCATCGCACCCTTGACAACCTGGTACACTGCCCGGCCCAGCCTTCGCCTCTGAGCCTCCAGCGGCTGCGCCCTGTTAAAGCCAAAGAGCGTCGCTGGCGATTGGAAAACGAAAGTCCAATCATACGGACTGGCGCTTTAGCCTGTCAAGAGATGGCGGTGCATGTGGGGAGCTTCGGCAGGGCCCGGGCTTTTGGTAGCCGCAATGCGCGGCGCGGCGTGCTATAGGATTACCCCGAGACATCTAGCGCGACGGGCCAGCGCCTTGCCTGCAGCCGGAAGTCCGCCCGACAAGCCATGCCGCCGCGCGCTGCGCCACCGCCCGAACCGACCCCGCGTCCCGTCCCCGTCGCCTTGCCGGCGGTGCCGCTTGGTCCGCGCGTCCTTTCTGTCCTTAGTCTTAGCTACCGCGCGCGCCGTCCGGTGCTGCTCGAGGGGCCGACCGGCATCGGCAAGAGCGAGATTGTGCGCGCCGCTACCGAGCGGCTCGGCATCGGGCTCGCGGTGCTTGATCTGAGCCTGCTCGAGCCGCCCGACCTTGTCGGCCTGCCGATCATCGAGCAGGGCCGCACCCGCTACGCGCTGCCCTCGATCCTCCCCCAGGACGGCGCCGGCATCCTGCTCCTTGAGGAGCTCAACCGCGCCGAGCGCTACATCCAGCAGCCGGCGCTGCAGCTCCTCACCGCGCGCACCCTCCACGAGTACCGCCTGCCCGAGGGCTGGGTGTGCTTCGCCGCGGTGAACCCGCAGGACGGCGACTATCAGGTGACGGCGCTCGATCCCGCCCTGCGCGCCCGGTTCCTCCAGCTGCGGGTGCGCGCCGATCGGCCGTCGTGGCTGTCGTGGGCGCTGCTTGCCGGCGTGCACCCGGCGGTCATCGCGGTGGCGCAGGCGCACGATCGGGTGCTCGATGACGTGTCGCCGCGCACCTGGGTCTATGTCTCGCAGCTCCTGCGCGCGCTGCGCCCCGAGGACAGCCGCAACACGGTCATGCTGCGCGACGCGCTGGCCGGGTACCTGCCGCCGGCGTGGCTGGAGCTCCTGCTCGCCCGGCGGGAGATCGGCGAGGTCGGGCTGACCATCGATGTGCGGGCGCTGCTCGCCACCTACGCGGCGGGGTCGCCGGAGGCGGCGCGCATCGGCCGGCTGCGCAGCGAGGGGCGCAGCGACGTGCTCGATGAGCTCACCCATCGCCTGCTCGCCATCCTCTCGGGGCCCGAGGCGGGGGTGCTCGCGCTGTCCGGCAAGCTGCGGCTGGAGGCGCTGGAGGCGCTGTTCGCCGACCTGCCCGGCGATCAGCGCGACAAGCTGCAGGGCGCCATCGCCACCAACCCGACCCTGCTGACCCTGGCCGAGGTCAAGCCGCCGGAGCTCCTGCAGAACTTCGTCGGCAGCCGCGCCGATCAGATCATCTCGGCGCTGCTCACCGAGCCGCTGCGGCAGCACCGCCTGGGGCTCATCGTGACCAGCCTGCGCGCCTACCTCAGCGACCCGGGGCGCCTGCCCGAGCTGCGCAAGAGCACGCCGGCGCGCTTTGCCTTGGGGCACCTTTTGGCGCGGCTCGCCAGCGTCGCCGACTCACCGTGGGCGATGGCGCTCGTCGAGACGCTGCAGCGGGTCGGCATCACCCCCGTTCGCCCGGCATGAGCGAGGCGCTCAAGCTGGTCCGCGGGATCCTCAGCGAGCCCGCGTTCCTGCTTCGCTATCCTTATTATGCCGCGGTGCTCGCCCGCCTCGACCTCGTCATCGACCCGACGATCTCGTCGATGGGCGTCTCGCTGCACGGCCGGCGCTTCTACCTGCACGTAAACCCCGACTACTTCAGCAAGGCGCCGCGCTTCCTGCTCGGCATCCTCCTTCACGAGGTCCACCACATCGTCCTTGGCCACCTGTCCAACCCGCGCCTCGCCGACGCGACCCACGACGATCTGATGGAGATTGCCAAGGAGGTCTCGGCCAACGAGTACATCGAGGAGCCGCTGCCCGACCCGATCACCTGGCAGGCCTTCGAGCGCTACGGGCTGCGGCGCGGCCAGAGCACTCGCGAGCGCTACGACAAGCTCGTCGCCGCCCGCCAGTCGCAGCCGGCGAGCTTCCGCCCCGAGCCGCGCTAC
>DAOMZC010000494.1:0-5341 GCA_035437965.1 Pseudomonadota bacterium | reverse complement strand
GCTCGCGGCCGGGGCGGTGCCATCGCCCACGCCGGCGCGCGCCAGGAGCTCGCGCATGATGTCGTCCAGCTTGAACTCGCGGGCGGCGTCGTCGAAGCCGTACTTGCTGGAGGTGATCTCCTTGCCCTCGACCGGCGCGTTGTCGGCCTTGGGGGCCTTCTCGACCGGCGGCAGCAGCCGCTTCTTGGTGCCGAACAGCTCGTAGATCGACGGCTCGGGGCGCTGCTCGGGGACCAGGATCTCGGTCGGCAGCTCCGGCTCGCCGGTCTTCTGGTCGATGGGCAGCGGGGTGACGACCTCCTGGCCGATGTTGATGCCGGAGCTTATGCCGATGCGGTAGAACTCGCGCTCCTCGACCGCCTGGCGCGGCTCCTCGAACTTGAGCATGTAGGTCGTGTGCGCCGGCTTCTCCATCTCGATGATCTCGTGGAGCCGGACGATCGACTCGGAGGTCACGTCCTTGAACTGGTGCGGCATGACGCACACGAAGGCGTGCGCCTTGTCGACCGGCGGCAGGATCACGGTGTCGATGCCGACCGTCGAGGAGGTGCCGATGCGGAAGCCCTGGAACGGCCACTCGTTCTCGGCCAGGTGCGGCTCGAAGCCGGTAAACAGCGAGATGAACAGCTTCAGGCCCCGCACCGTGCCGCGCAGCCGGTAAAGCTCCATCGCCTTTTTGATGAGGCGCCGCTTCTTGTTCACCGGCCAGTCGGCCTCGAGCATCATCGCCGACCAGCCGGCGAGCCACGGCAGGAAGTGCTCGGGCGTCTCGTACGAGTCAAAGTAGAGGTGGATGGTCTCCAGCACCTGCTCGATCGAGCCGAACAGGTGCTGGATAATCCACAGAAGATCGCGCACCACGTTGCGCCCGGTGGGGTCGCTGCGCTGGTAGATCGCCGGCAGCCACTTGATGTAGCTGTCGCGCGAGACCCACAGGCTGACGTCCTCGGAGGCGTAGACCATCTGGCCGCGCTGCGGGCGCTGCTCCAGGACCGTGTCTTTTTCCTCGTAGCTCTCTTTGTAGAGCACCGAGGTCGCGCGCAGCCCCGCCTGCTGGACCAGCAGCAGCGCCTTGCGCAGGGGCAGCCCGACGACATCGGGCACCCGCACCAGCCGTCGCTGCGGCAGCTCGCGCTCGCTCAGCATTAGATCATCTCCTGCCGCACGCGCTCGATCACCGCGACGTTGACCACGTGCGGCAGCTCGTCGCCCGAGAGCTTGACGCTCTCGACCATCACCCGGCGATCCTCATCGTAGATCGCGATCGAGTCGATGGCCTCGACGCCGGGGATGTCCTCGACGATGTGGACCAGGTCGGTGCGGTAGATCGGCCGCCCGAACTGCCAGCCCTTGCCGTCGCGGCCCCCGACCAGCGGATGGAGGTAGCGGCGCAGGCGCTGCTCGATCTCGGTGCGCAGGCGCTCGCTCTGGCCGACGGTGCGGCGGATGAGCGTGACCTTGATCGAGAGCTCCAGGTAGCTCGGCTTGGTGACGTCCAGGATGGTGGTGATGAGCCGCCGCTCGTCGAGGTAGTTGCGCACGTAGCGGCACAGCTCGGGCGGCGGGACGAGCTTGCGCGTAAGGTCCAGGTTCTTCTCATCGCCGCGCGGCACGATCACCAGCTGCACGTGGCCGCTCGTCTCGTCCGACGGCAGGGCCTTGGCGCGGGCGACGCTGGTGGTCGAGCGCAGGGCCAGGGTCTCGAAGTCCTCGGCGGTGACGGCGCGGTCGCGGCTCTTTATCTGCAGCGGCGCCCGCTCCTTGGCCTGATCGACGGTCTCGGCGTCGGCGCCGCCCACCGCGGGCAGGACGTTGTACGCCTTCTCGATGTACGGCACGGCGCGGGTGAGCGAGGTCAGGGTGTGGGCGTTGACGTTGCCCTTGGTGCCGCCGCCGACGCGGTACTCCTTGGCGATGACGGTGTTGCGGCTCTGCGGCGGGACCATGCCGCGGATGCCGTCGCCGAACTGGATCTGGCGGGTCAGCGGGTCGCGCACGTAGTGGCGCGCCTTGGGGCCGGACTCGAAGAAGCTCTCGACCTCGCGCCAGCGGACCAGGTACCCGCCCTCGCGGTCGTTGGCGAGGCGCACGGGGTTGTCGCCGAGGTCGATGAGGTCCTCGGGCAGCGGCTCCTCACGCTCGCGCACCTCGATGATCTGGCCGTCGAGCAGCGGCCCGTGAAGGAGGGTATAGGTCTGCAGCGGCGTGCCGTCGGAGGACCCGAGGATCTCGTCGTAGACGGTGCGGACGTTGGCCGCCTCGACGGTGTTCTGCAGGATGCGGCGGACCCGCGGGGGCTTTATGTAGCCGCCCATCTCCAGGCGGGCGCGGATCCAGTAGCGGTCCTCGGTGAACTTGAGGGTCTTTTCGTGGTCGTCGGGGCCGACGAAGTCGACGAAGCCCGACTCGGAGAAGTTCTTGGTGCCGTCGTTGACGACGAGCAGCGTCCAGGCGCGGCCGTTGTAGTACTCCCAGACGATGCGCTGCTCGGGCTCCCACAGCGAGTCGCGCTTGGCGTAGTAGGACGCCAGGTGCTCGGCGTGGACGTAGTCGAGCTGCATCATTCCGCCGTCGAGGAAGTGCAGGTAGATGGTGATCATCTCGTTGGGGAGCTTGGCGCTCCAGCCGAGGTAGATCGCCGCGCCCTCGTCGGGGATGGCCTGGAACGGCTGGAACGGCCGGTACTCGTTTTTCTCCTCTTCGGAGTGATCGCGGTAGCGGAAGTCGTTGTACGAGACGAAGTACTTGAGGTGATCGAGGCTCGTCTGGTAGCGGATGCCGATGCTCTTGAACGCCGGCGGGCGCAGCGGCCGCTCGTCGCGCCAGACCCACTTGTCGCCGTCGAGCATGTAGGCCCCGGGGATGCCGTAGTCGCCGAGCTCGATGCGCACCCGGATCCAGAAGTTGGGCTCACCGGTGACCTCGCCGGCCGCCAGATCCGGCGGGCGGAGGAACTTCACCGTGCCGCTCTTGGTAAAGGCGTTGGTGGTGTCGACGAAGCCGAGCGCGCTCTGCTCCCAGCCCGGCGGGGCCTTGCCGCGCGGGGTGGTCTTGCCGAGGATGCGCCACTTCTTGCCGTCGAAGTACTCCCACGACAGGATCATGTCGTCGGAGGCGCGCGGCGGCGGGACCACCGCGGGGTCGCTGATGTGGAAGTCGATCTCGACCTGCACGCCCTGCTGGCTGAAGGTCTCCTGCGACGACAGGTACAGGCAGTGATCGATCTTGGGCTCGTTGCCGAACGGGTGGATGTTCTTGCCCAGGTCGAGCGCGATGAAGACGTTGTTGTCGAGGTTGGCGAACGCCTGATCGGGGAGGATGCCCTCGCCCAGCACCTCGATGGTGCCGCGCACCGTGTCGACCTCGGTCTCGGCGAGCTTCTTGGGCACCTCGGCGAGGCGGCCGCGCAGCCAGTAGGTCTGGAGGCCATTCACCGTCGTCTGCTGCATGTCGGCGACGCCGGCGAAGATGACCTCGCCGCGCTCGACCTCCAGCGGCGCCTGGACGAGCTCGCGCCAGCGGCGGCCGTTCCAGTACTCCCACTCAAGGAGGCGCGACAGATCGCGGCCGCCGTGCTCGGGGGCGGTGAGGGTCAGGCGCAGCACCGTCGACTCGTTGATCGTCAGCAGGCGATCGTCACCGAGGTAGATGAAGCGGTCGACGCGCTCGGCCCCGGCGAAGGCGAGGAACCCCTCGCCGCGCTCGCCGTTGATGTAGGGGGAGTTGTCCGAGTAGGTCTCGTCGAAGTACGAAAAGCACCGATCCAGGCGCGCCGAGACCACCGTCAGGTCGCGCATGGTCTCGAACAGCACCGCGTCGTCCTCGTCGGCCTGCGGCGTCGAGACCTGCAGCCCCTTGCGCAGGATCTGGCGCTCGATGCCCTCGGCAAGCTCGAAGGTGAGCAGCGCCCGCGCCGGCTGCGCCGGCTGGAGCTTGATCCCCAGCATGTCGAGGAACGTCAGGTAGTTCTTCTCGGGAACGCGGTTGAGCCGGTAAAGAATCAGCTCGGTCATCCACGAGCACAGCTCGAGGATCGTGATGCCCGGGTCCGAAGGGTTGTGGTTGGTCCAGTCGGGACAGTACCGAGGGATAAGGCGAATCGCCTCGGCAACGATGTCGGCATACGTCCGATCGTCCAGCTTTGGCGTCGGGATCATTCTTGATCGCTCCTGCGCAGATAAAACGGATAGACAAGGTTCCGCAGGACGTTGGTGCCGCGGACCTTGTACTTGATGTCGATCATCAGCTTGTGGGGCTCGGCGGGATCGGGGATGGCGTCGGCGGTCACGTCCTCGATGCGCGGCTCCCACTTCTCCAGCGCTTCGACGACGTAGTGGGCGGCGAGGCCGGCGGTGTTGACGTTGTTGGGGGCGAACAGGAGCTCGTGGATGTCGCAGCCGAAGTAGGGCCGCATCACGCGCTCGCCGGGCGCCGTGCCCAGGATGATCAGGATGGACTCGCGCACCAGGTCATCCAGGGCGCTGTTCGCCATTCCGCCGTTGCGGTCGATCATGACCGGGTAGCGCCACCCCTTGCCAAGAAAGCTGCGCGCCATCTCGATGTCGCTCCTCAAATCACGCCGGGGTGCGCAGCGGCGCCGCGGTCAGCCCGCTTGCCCCCGCATAAGCGTACTTTAGAAAACACAAAAACCTGGATATCGATGCAGCATGAATATAGCCGATCGGGCCTTGCACCTCGCAGTGCAAAATTGCCGCGGCGGCGCGCCCACAGCGCGGGTGAAGGCGGACAATGTCCGACCGCGAGGCCCCGAGCGTGCAGCTGCCGGCAGCTGCCGACAGCCACCGACAAGCGCTGACAAGCGCCGCTCGTCACTGCATGTCTTCGTCGTTGCCGAACCGCCCTTCGATGAAGTGGCCGCAGCGCTGGCACTTCACCAGGGTCTTGCGCTCCTGCTTGGTGACCTCGACCGTTCCCTCGTAGCAGAACGGGCACTTGAGGCCCGTGGAGCGGCCGGCGAGCACGGATTCGAGGGTGTCCTGCCAGTAGATGTGATCGTCTTCGTTCATCGGTCGCCTCGGCTTCGCCTGCGGTATTAAGTAAGCCAATCAACTATCTTGAGTGGCCGTGTTATCGTAGGCGCGCCAGAGGCAACAGATCAAGCGGCACAAGCAGCAGAAATTTTTCCACCTTGCGCCGGGGCGCGCGCCGGTCCCGCTCGGGTCCCGCTCGGGAACGCTCGCGCAGACGGCGCAGAATTCGCTATAACTGACACAAGCCCCCGTGAGCCTGGACAAAGATCTCATGTTGAAGCCGCTGGCTTGCGCGGACTTGGCGAGCGGCGCGGACGAGCGGCGCGGGCCGGGCACGCTGCTTGGGCGAC
>DAOMZC010000493.1:0-5364 GCA_035437965.1 Pseudomonadota bacterium | reverse complement strand
GCGTGGGGCCGACCGGAGATCCTTTTTTGTCAGCGCCAACTTGCCCCCCAGGCGTGGGGCCGACCGGAGATCCTTTTTTGTCAGCGCAGCTGGCAAAAAAGGATCGCAGGGAAGGGGGGCCCCGCGCCGGCGCAGCCAGAAAACCGCCTTATTCGTCCGAAATAATCCGCCGCCCCCCGCTCCCCCGCCTACCTCCGCAGCGCTCTCTTGATATCCAGCTTGGCGTCCTTTTCCTTCGCGTCCGCCCGCTTGTCAAACTGCCGCTTCCCCTTGCACAGCCCGAGCTGAATCTTCACCTTCCCGCGCAAGAGGTACACCTCCAGCGGCAGCAGCGTATACCCCTCGCGGCTCGTCGCCTCGTCGAGCCGCTTGATCTCGCTCTTGTGCAGCAGCAGCTTCCGCGAGCGCTTGGGCGCGTGGTTGAACTGGTTGGCGAACGCCCACTCCGCGACCTGCATCTGGTGCAGGAAGATCTCTCCTGCCTCGACCGCCGCATACGCATCGGTGAGCTCCGCCTTCCCCGCCCGCAGCGACTTTACCTCCGAGCCGAGCAGCGCCACCCCCGCCTCCAGCGTGTCCTCCACCGTGTAGTCATGGCGAGCGCGCTTGTTGCGCAGAAGGACCTTGCGCCCCGTGTCTTTGTCTTTCGCTTTGGCCGTCGAGTTACTCATCTTCCTCTGGGCTCCTCTGGGCTCCGGTGCACTGCCGGGAACTCTTGGGGCGCGTCAAGGTCGTCCGCCTCGCCTAGCTGACGACGCGCAGCTTCACTTTTCCCTGCGCGTTGAGCTGCGCTACATACCCCGGCAGATCCGGGACCCGCGCCGTAAGCGGGTTGTCGAACGCCGGCAGCTCCAGGTCCTGCCCCTTGGCGAAGACCTTGTGGCGTCCGTGCTTTTTGTACCACTGCGCCACTGTCGCATTGGCCAGCATCTTCTCGACTATGTTGCGCCAGCCGACGCCCGTGTTGTAGGCGCAGAAGCTGATCTCTCCCATCTGCGTTCCGTACGGAATGATGCACATCTCGGTCCGCCGGAAGTCGTAGTTGAACAGATCCTGGAACCACATCCCGGCGACGAACAGCACCCGCCAGTCGAACTGCTCGGCGTCCGACTCGAACTCGCCGATCTTGCGGCCGCGCGCCCCCGTCTGCGACAGGAACTGGCGGAACAGCTCGAGCAGGTTGTACCCCTCGGGCGCCTTGTCCGGCCGGAAGTTCTTGATGAGCGCCAGCGCGGTCTGCGCGAGCGCGACATTTTTGGGCATGTTGCCGTCGGTAATCTCGGTCACGTCGCGCATCAGCTGCTCGATATCGAGAAACTGCATGAGCGGCACCATCTGCTTGGTCTTCTTGTTGACGAACAGAATCGTCCCGATGCCGCAGTTCGGGTGGCAGCCGCAGTTCACCGCGCCAAACTGCGCCTCCGGCCCGAGCAGCATGTCGGTGAGGTTGCTGAACGGCCCGAGCGCCGACAGCGGGAACCAGTCGCGCAGCGGCTCGGTCACGCCGGTCTGGCGCTTCACGTCGTGCGCCAGGTGCGACAGCGTGTAGCGCTGGCGGGCGCGGGTGGCGTCGTCGATGTCCTCGTCGCGCCCGGTGAAGCTGACCGGCTGGAAGCTGACCACCGTGATCTTGTCGCTGTTGTCGATCGCGAAGCGCAGGATCTTGCCGATCTGATCGTTATTTACGCCGTTTACCACCGTGACGACCAGGATCACGTCGATGCCGGCGGCGTGCAGCTCCTCGATGGCGCGCAGCTTGACGTCGAACAGGTTGCCGATCTTGCGGTGCTCGTTGGCCTCGTTGCCGATGCCGTCGAACTGCAGGTAGGCCATGCGCAGGCCCGCTTCCTTGGCCTGCTTGGCGAAGCCCGGCTCTTGCGCGAAGCGCAGTCCGTTGGTCGCCGCCTGCACCGCGAAGTAGCCGACCTCGCGCGCGTAGCGGATGGCGGGCAGGAAGTGCGGCGACAGCGTCGGCTCGCCGCCCGAGAACTGGATGCTCATCTGCCGCCGCGGCTTGACCGTGATGCTGTCGTCGAGGATCTGCTTGATCTCGGGCCACGACAGCTCGTGCACGAAGCCCACTTGGTTGGCGTCCATGAAGCACGGATCGCACATCATGTTGCAGCGGTTGGTAAGGTCCACGGTGAGCACCGCGCCGCGCCCGTACTGGATGTTCGAGGTCCCGTGGAAGCGCAGCGGCGTATCGACGGTCCGGAAGTCGCGCCCCGGGTAGAGCCGCTCGATGCGGGCGAGGAACTCGGGATCGATCGCCATCACGTCCGAGATCGAGCCGTGCCGCGGACACTCCTTCTCCATCAGGATCTGGCCGTCGCGCTCGCGGATCTGGGCGCGGATCTCGCCCGGCTTGCCCTGGGTCAGCTCGGACAGCTCGCGCCGCCCCGAGAGGATGTCCTCCCGCACTTCCTTGACG
Organism: Pseudomonadota bacterium; assembly: GCA_035437965.1. Lineage (GTDB taxonomy): Bacteria > Myxococcota_A > Polyangia > Palsa-1104 > JAEUJZ01 > CALFML01. The sequence continues at coordinate 2,933 of DAOMZC010000493.1, read as the reverse complement.
CAGCGCGGGCACAGCGAGTCTGTATCACGCGGCCAGCCGAGCTGCGGAAACGTCCGCTCGGCCGACTTGAGCAGCGGCGCGGGGGCCCACGCCGGCTGGAACGCCGGCCGCTGCCAGCTGCGGTTCAGGCGCGACACCAGGGGCCAGGCCGCCTGCGCCGCCCGCACCGCGACCCGGGAGGCGCCGGTGGCGATTTGTTTAGTCAAGTCCATGATCTCTCCAGAAGCGATGGGAAAAAGTTCGACCGCCCGCCGATGCTAGCATGCGCCCGCCGCTGCTCAACGATTACCGGGGACCTTGCCGGGGACGCGCAGGGACACTCAAGGTGCCTCCCTAAGTACGTCCCCGGCGCCGCCTCCAGGGTTGCCTCTAGCGGCGCATGGAAGGCTTTAGCAGGAAGTCACGGGAAGTTACCGGGCTTTAACATCTCTTCAGGATGTGACAAAGAACGGCGCCGGCGCTACACCTGCGCGAAGGCGGACTCGGGAATGCGCATCGCGCTGTGGTCCTCGCGCGCCAGGATGTCCGCCTTGCCCTTGACGCCGGGGAGGACGTTGCGGACAAAGTAGAGCGCCGCGTGCAGCTTGCCGGCGTAGAAGTCGCGGTCGCGGTGGTCCTCGGGGAGCTCGCCGCTCTTTTTGTGCGCCAGCACGGCCTGCTGCAGGAGCAGCCAGCTCACCGTCGTCTCGGCCATCATCTCGAGGAAGCGGTTGGCGTGCAGCGGCACGAGCTCCAGCCGGCCGCCGTAGAACCACGACAGGAGCAGCATCGTCGTGCCCTGCAGCGCCTCCTGCGCCGCGCCGAGCTGCTTGACCTCGGCCCCGACCTCGGGGTGGGCGCCGTGCTCGGTGACGAACGCGATGATGTCGCCAAAGAAGCTCTGCAGGTGGGCGCCGCCGGCCATGCCGAGCTTGCGGCCGACCAGGTCCATCGCCTGGATGTGGTTGGTCCCCTCGTAGATCGAGAAGATCTTGGCGTCGCGGCAGTACTGCTCGATGCCGTAGTCCGAGATGTAGCCGGCCCCGCCCAGGGTCTGGATCGCGGTCTCGCAGATGCGGAAGGACTGATCCGAGCTATAGGCCTTGACGAGCGGCGTGAGGAGCTCGACCTGGCCCTCGTGGTAGCTGGCGTTGCCCTGGCCGCTCTTGTGGGCCATGGCGGCGCGGTCGCTGTGGCTGGCAAGCTTAGCGATGAGCGCCCGCACGCCCTCGACGCGCGCCTTCATGTCGAGGAGCATGCGGCGGACGTCCGGGTGCTCGATGATCGGCACCCGCGGCGCCGTCGGGTCCTTGAAGTGCTTGAGCGAGCTGCCCTGCTTGCGCTCGCGCGCGTAACGCAGTGCATTAAGATAGGCCGACGAGGCAATCGCGCAGCCCTGGATGCCCACCGCGATGCGCGCCGCGTTCATCAGCAGGAACATCTGCTTCATGCCCTGGTTCTCGCCCGCCGGACCGCCGACGAGCTCACCGCGGCAGGCGTTGTTCTCGCCGAAGTTGAGGATGCACGTCGCCGAGGCGCGGATGCCCATCTTGTGCTCGATGCCGCCGACGCTGACGTCGTTGCTCTCGCCCAGGTTGCCGCTCTGGTCGCAGCGCCGCTTGGGCACGATGAACAGCGACAGCCCCTTGGTCCCCGCGGGGGCGGCCTCGGTGCGCGCCAGGACGAGGTGGATGATGTTGTCCGCCATGTCGTGGTCGCCGGCCGAGATGAAGATCTTGGTGCCGGTGATGAGGTAGCTGCCGTCGTCCTGCTTGTGCGCCCGGGTGCGCGCCGAGCCGACGTCCGAGCCGGCGTGCGGCTCGGTCAGGCACATCGTGCCGCCCCACTGGCCGCTGTAGATGCGGTGCAGGTAGAGCTCTTTCTGCTCGGGGGTGGCGAACTTCTCGATGACCTCGGCGGCGCCCATCGACAGGCCGGGGTACATGTTGAACGCGGCGTTGGAGCCGCACAGGAGCTCTTCGACCGCGATGGTGAGCAGGCCGGGGGCGCCCATGCCGCCGTACTCGGGGGCGAGCGAGGTCTTGCGCAGCCCCGCCTCGTAGAGCTTCTTCCACGCCTCGGCAAAGCCGCTGGGGACCTTGACCTGACCGTCCTCCAGGCGGCAGCCCTCGGCGTCGCCGCTGGCGTTGAGCGGGCCGAGCACCTCGCAGGCGAACTTGTACGCCTCGCTGAGCACCATCTTGGCCCCGGACTCGTCGATGCTGGCCGAGAACAGCGGGTCCACAAGGAGCTCGCCGAGCCCGAACTGCTCAAAGAGCACGAACTCAATCTCACGGAGATCTGCCAGGTACTGGTTCTGCTTCTGCGCCATGGCTATGGTCCTTCCTCAATCAAGAGCGTCCGAGCCGGCCGAGTCCCCATTGTCCGTCCGCCGTGCAGCCGGACCGCGGCCCCTTGTCCGCGGCGGCTCGTCAGCCGTTCAGGTTGCTCTAGCGTTTCCCTCAAAATTGGATACCACTACTATCTAGTCAGATACTTCAACTATCCAGATGCCGCACTGCGTTGTCAATGCTCGCGGGCGGGTCGACGGACCACTGACCCTCGGCCCCGATAGCTCAGGTAGCAGGTGAACCATGCGCTCTTCTGAAAATCCGCCGCGCGTCACAAGCCGCGCCAAGTCCCCCCACCCGGCGGCGCGCGAGCCGAGCGAGTGGACGATCTCCGAGGTCGCCGAGCGCACCGGCGTGCCGATCGCCACCATCAAGTTCTACATCCGCGAGGGGCTGCTGCCGCGCCCGCGCACCGCCGGCCGCACCGTCGGGCGTTATGACCACGCGTTCGTCACCCGGCTGGAGCTCGTGCGCGAGCTGCGCAACCGCTTCCGCCTGTCGCTGCGCGAGATCGCGACGCTGCTCCAGGAGGCCGGCCCGGGGGCCAGCCTGACCGAGCTCGAGCTGCGCCTGCTCGCCCGCGAGCGGCTGGACGGCGCGATC
>DAOMZC010000492.1:0-5366 GCA_035437965.1 Pseudomonadota bacterium | reverse complement strand
GACCGCGGCGCAGCAGCACGACCACGCTGAACGCCACCGCGCCGCCGAGGCCAAGCCACAGCAGCGCCCAGATGAAGGTCCGCAGCACTCGCATGAGCCGGGGCCCGCTCTGGCGTCGGGCGATGAAGTGGGTCGGCTCGAAGCCGATCGGCTGCGGGGCGTCGGGGGCCCGGTGATGCGGCTCGTCCGGGTCGGACGGCGCGGTGACCGGGGTCGCGCCGGATGGGGACAGCGCGGGGAGCTCGCTGCGCTCCGGGCGGCGCGGCCGGGGGCTGATGCGGCGGGTGCTGCGCTCGTGGCGGAGGTCCCGCTCTGCCCGCGGGGACGGCTCGCGTAAGCGCTCACCTGAAGGCGAAGGCGAAGGCGCGTGGGCCGCGGACGTGCTGTCGCGAGAGCGCTGACCGCCGCTGCTCGGGCTGGCGGCGCGGCCGGGGGCGCTCGGGCTGACGCGGTCGTGAGCGCTCGCGCGCTCGGCGAGGCCGGACGCGCCCGAGGCCGTGGAGACGCCGGCGGCGATGGGGACAGTGGGGCGCCCTGGAGAGCTCGGACCATCGGCCAGGCTCGCCGCGCCGCTCGCTGCTCCGGGGGCCGAGCTCTTGTGACGGCCGGCGTCGGGAGCGACCGGAAGGCGGCTGTTGGCCGCCGCGGCGGCGTCCAGGGACTGCAGGATCTCCGTCGGCAGGACGTTGCCGATGGGCGAGGTGTGGACCCGCTGATCGGGGGCCTTGGCGCGCACCTCATGGCCGACGCTGGGCACCTCGCCGGTGGTGCGCCGCGACTCTTCATCGTACGAGCTCGCGCTTGCCGCGGCGAGGCTCGCCGAGGGCCGAATCGGGCGGGTCGGCTCTTCGTGCCCGACCTCACGCGGGGCCGCCGGCTCGACCGGCGCATGACCCTGACCCGAAGCCGAGCCGGGCGGTCCCCCGAGATCCAGATCGCCGACCGGCAGGAGCCCTCGCCAGCCCTCGACCCGACGCCCGCACATGACGCAGAAGCGTCCGTGGGCTGGCAGCTCCGCTTGGCAATGAGGGCACCGACTCGGGAGCATACGGGGCGACTCTATCACAGAGGGCCCCAGGGAGAGACCCAAAAGCAGCCGATTAGCTCGGAGTGCTTTATGATATCATCGAGTAAAGTTTGGGCTACAGGACTGCCGACCCCCGACCCCCGCGGAGAACTCCCAAGATGGTGCCCATGTCGACGAGAACTATTCCCCGAGCGACCAGCCCAATTCCGGGCCCGGGCCCGAGCCCGAGCCGGCTGCCAAAGAGCCCGCGCCGGTCAGCTGGGCCAGGCGGCCGCGTCTCTGGTCTTTCTGCGATGCGGGCGGCGCTCCTCGGCCTTTCTGCCATTGCCCTACTCCTCGCCAGCGCGCAGCTCGCGCAGGCGCAGGACAAAAAGATGGTGGTGATCCTCGAGATTCAGGGCGCGCCGCCCAAGCTGCAGGCGGGTCTTGAGAAGGCGCTCAAGGGCAAGTACATCGTCGTGCCGGTCGGCAAGTGGAACAGCGCCGCCACCCGGCTCAACGCGACCGGCCAGGGTACCGACGAGATAGCGCTGGTCGCCGGCGACCTCAAGGTCGACGCCGTGGTCACCGGCAAGGTCAAGCAGGACAAGGACTCGGGCAGCTACAAGCTGAACATCGCGGCCCGGCACGGCGCGACGGGCAAGCCAATCGGCAAGCTCACCTACGAGCTCAAGTCGGCCAAGGTGGACAGCGCCACCATCGCCCAGGCCGAGCAGGACATCGAGAAGGCGGTCGAGCAGGCCCTCGCCGGTCCGCCTCCCGAGGCGCCCGTGGCCGCCGCCGCCCCCGCCGCCCCCGAGACCCCGACGCCGTCCCTGCGCAACGAGGACGAGAACCCGATCGAGAAGCTGAAGAAGATCGAGGCCCAGGACAAGCGCGACCGCGAGCACGTCGTCCGCCCGGTCTACTACCCGTACTTCGATGTCGGCGCCGCCTTCATCATCAACGGCCGCAGCTTCAGCTACTCCGAGGAGACCGGGACCTCGCCGAACAAGTGCTACGACTTCGACCGCCGGTCGCTCGACCCCAACGATCCCACCAACAAGAACTACGTGTACCGCTACACCCCGGCGCTCAAGAGCTGCCCGCGCTACGCGCCCTCGGTCACCGGCGGCGTGCGGGTGGACCTGACCGGCTTCCCGCTGGCCGGCGTGCGCTATAACGGGCTGCGCGGCCTGGGCATCGGCATCACGTTCGACTACATGTTCTGGCCGCCGAGCATGACCGCCGGGGCCAACCCGCGCTCACTCGACACCCGCGAGTTCCGTCTCGAGGGCGGCCTGCGCTACCACTGGAACGTCGCCAACAAGCGCAACCTGCCCTCGATCCTGGCCAGCGTGCAGTACGGCCTGCACTCGTTCGCCGTCGCCAAGGAGCAGAAGACCTACTCCTACGTGGACGACGTCGGCTTGACCCAGACCGCGGCCGGGATCGACGACCACGGCCTGCCCGACATCCTTTACCAGTACGTCACCATCGGCCTCGGCGGCCGTATCCCGTACTACGCGACCGAGAAGCTCTACTTCGGCCTGCTCGTGAACTTCAACTTCCACGCCATGCTGAGCTTCGGCGAGCTCGGCACCGGCTTCGCCGACAGCTCGACCATCGCGTCGCTGTACGGCAATGGCGGCTACGGCTCGGCGAGCGGCTACGGCTTCCGCGCCGGCTTCACGCCGCTTGAGCTCATCCCCTGGAAGGGCATCACGGTGCGCCTGTCGGGCTTCTACGAGATGTTCACCACCGCGTTTGCCCTGGGCAGCAACAGCAACAACAACGTGAGCCTGCCCCCCGTCGATCGCACGCTGGACAACGCCGCCCGTCACATCGCCCAGGGGGCGGTCGACCAGTACTTCGGCGGCGTCGTCCAGGTCGGCTACCAGTACTAGCCGCCGCTCTCGCCTCACTCCCCCCGCGAACCGACTTCCAACCGAACTCCGGCCGACTGCAGAATCGGCGGACCGACTTCCAGCGACCGCTCAGCTGCGCTTGACCAGGGTGACGACCTTGTGCAGGGGCGGCGCCGTGTGCTCGACGATCTGCTGCTGCAGGCCCAGGCGCGCCAGCACGAACTCGACGGCGCGCACCCGCTCTTGCATCGACGGGGTGTCGATCGGCATGTAGCGGATGCGGTACTGCTCCAGCAGCAGCTTGACCATGCCGTCGATGCGCACCACCGAGTCCCAGTCGACCCCGGCGCGCACCCCGTCCTCCTTGAGCAGCGAGCGGTGCGGGCGGACGAAGAACACCACGCCCTCGTTGACCCACTCCATGTAGCGGCGGACGTCGTCGGCGCCGGTCTCGCTCATGATGTCGCCCAGGCACAGGGCGTGCTCGGCGGCGTAGGCGAGGTTGTCGAAGGCGCGGTCGGAGACGAAGCCCTTTTCCTGCAGGCGCTCGGTGGCGATCTGGCGCTCGAAGACCCGGCGCTGGTAGTCGCCGACGCGCTCCATGTCTGTGCGCAGGGTGTCGAAGTTGGTCTCGAGCTCGGCCAGGACGGAGCGCGCGACCTCGGTGATCATGGGGACCCCGTAGCGACGGCTGACCCAGCGGGTCATGGTGGTCTTGCCAGTGGCGTGCGAGCCGACGAAGTAGATACGCATGGCGCACGGCGTAGCAACTCACGCAAGAGTCTGTCAAGCCGCGGGCACCGGCCCCGACGGCGACAGCGATGGCGACAGCGACGAGATGGTGCGGGGCTGCGGGGGGCTGGGGGCGGCGCTCAGGCGGCGGCTGGTGCGGGGTTGCGGGCGGCCAGCGCCTTGTGCCAGCGCGCGGTCAGGCTCTGGCGCAGGGTCCGCAGCTGCAGGGCGATGAGCAGCAGCCCGAGCGCGATGAGCACATCGCCGGTCGCACTTACCACCGGGCGCGACAGCATGACCACGCGCACCTCGCGGGAGCGGGTACTCAGCATCTCGCGGCCAAAGGAGCTGTGGCTGGTCCCGACCGGCATGACGAACTTGGCGGGGAGGCCCTGGTAGGCGGGGCTGGCGGCGCCGCCGGCGGCCTCTTCGGGCTTGGCGACGGCGGGGCTGCCGGTGGGGCGACTCTCCTTGGACTCGTCGGTGGCCAGGCTGGCGCTGCGGTACTCGACGGGCGGCGGGGCGCTGGCGCGCGAGGTGAGCAGCACGCTGGCCAGGATCAGGCATAAAAAGCCGCCGATCCCCAGCCCGATGACCACCGACCAGACGTTCCACTTGCGCCCGAGCACCCACGGCAGGACGAGCAGCCCGCAAGCCGCAAGATCCGCGGTGCACACAAGCGCCGTCCACCACGCCGACGACATCGCCCCCAGCGCGAACAAGAGCGCCAGCAGCGCCCGCGGGTAGCGCCCGACCGCCAGCGCGGCGAGCACCCGCTCGGTCAGCCCGAGCAGCAGCAGGAACCCCAGCACATCGCCGACGCTGAGGCCGGGCACCCGGATCTCGGGCGCGAACTCTTCGTAAAGCGGTACCCACTGCGCCTCGTAGCGCAGCTGGATGTTGGCGCGGCTGGCCGGCTCGTCGAGCTCGGGCAGCCACAGGGTGCCGATGCCGAGGCCCAGGGCGCGCACGAACGGCTGGCGGTACTGGACCATCACCTCCTGCGCCCCCTGACCGAGCGGCAGCCATAGCGCGCCGTCGCTGTTCTTGGTGAGGAAGACCGGCTCCTGCTGCAGGCTGGCGAAGGTCGGCTCGGCGCGGGTGCCGAGCTTTAGCGCCGGCGAGCCCTGGTTGTCCAGCCGCAGCAGCGACTCGCCCAGCGCCTGGCCGTCGCTGGACAGGAAGAAGACGTGCTCCGACAGGTTGACCGCGAAGCTGGTCGTGCGCAGCGCCTCCAGGTGCGCCGTCTGCCACACCACGGTGTCGCTGGGCGCCAGCAGGAAGCCGTAGGCGCCGCGGTACTGCGCCGACAGGCCGGTCTCCGAGGCGCTGATCCGCTGCGCCAGGGTGGTGATGCTCGGGCGCAGGAGCGGGTGGCTCTCCAGCAGCAGGTACTGCACGCTCGCCTGCACCGCGGGGGCCAGGCGCGCCTGCTGCAGGGTCCCGGTCAGCTTGATCACGATCTCGCCCGGCGGCAGCTGGAAGTGATACTCGCTGCCGACGAGCTCCGAGCTCGCCGAGGTGTCCACCGTCTGCACGTGCTCGCCGCTGCCCAGGCGCACGACGAACGGCTGGTGCGAGCGGTTGGGGTTGCGCACCTCGAACTGGTAGGTAAACAGCGTGCCCTCGGGCTGCAGGGTGACCCGGTAGCGGGCAGTCGCGGTGGGCTTTACCACGTCGCTGGCGCCCGGGGTGACGCGGACGATGGCGAAGGTGCGGCGGCCGCTGTTGTCGCGCGCCTCCTCGAGGTTTATGAGCTC
>DAOMZC010000491.1:0-5366 GCA_035437965.1 Pseudomonadota bacterium | reverse complement strand
GTGGTGGTCGGCCTCTCCGGCGACGTGCTCGGCGAGCTGCGGCGGCTGGCCGAGCAGCTGGCGGCGGCGTGCCGGCGCGAGCCCGGGGTCAAGGACGTGAAGGTCCTGGCCCCGCCCGATCTGCTGCTCCTCGACGTCCGGCCGCGGCCCCTGGAGGCGGCGCAGGCCGGCCTGTCGGTGCGCGAGGTCCTCGACGCCGTCCAGGCGCTGCGCACCGGCCTGCCGGTCGGGGTGACGTTCGACGGGCCGGTGCGGGTGCCGGTGATCCTGCGGCTGGGCCTTGTGCTGCCGAGCGCCTTCACCCTGGCCGACCAGCAGCTGCCGACGCCCGGCGGCGGGGTGGTCGCGCTCGGGCGGGTCGCCGAGGTCGGCTCGCACCTGGCGCCGAGCCTGATCCAGCACCATAACGGCCAGCGGCGGCTGCTCATCGGCTTCAACGTGCGCGAGGCCGACCTCGGCTCTGCCGTCGCCGGGGCGCAGCGCCGCATCGCCGGCGAGGTCAAGCTGCCCCCCGGCTACCGCCTGGAGTGGGGCGGCCAGTACGAGACCCTGGCCGACGCCAAGAAGCGGCTGGCGGTGCTCATCCCGGTGATGCTGCTGCTCATCCTGGCCCTCCTGTGGTTCCTGTTTCAGCGGCTGCGCCCGGCGGCGATCCTGTTTTTGCACGTCCCGTTCGCGTGCACCGGCGGCATGATCGCGCTGTGGCTGCGCGGCATGCCGATGTCGATCTCGGCGGCGATCGGCTTTATCGCGCTGTCGGGGATCGCGGTGTTGAACGGAGTGGTGCTGATGGCGACGCTGCTCCAGCTGGAGGCGGCCGGCAAAAGCGCCGCCGCCGCCGCGCTCGGTGCGGCGCAGACGCGGCTGCGGCCGGTGCTGATGACCGCCCTGGTCGCCGCGCTCGGCTTCGTCCCGATGATGCTGGCGCACGGCGTCGGCGCCGAGGTCCAGCGGCCGCTCGCCACGGTGGTGGTGGGGGGGCTTGGGACCTCGACGCTGCTCACCCTGCTCATCCTGCCGAGCCTCTACCCGTTCCTGGCCGGTCTCGGCGGCGGCCGGCGTGGGACCAGGGCCGGCCGGCCCGCCGCGCGCTAAATTCCGTGCCCGACGGCGGCCGGATCGTGCATCATGCGCGCCCACGATGATCGCCTTCAACAACGTCACCAAGCAGTACGGCGGGCAGATCCTGTTCGTCGACGCCTCGTTTCAGGTAAACCCCGGTGAGAAGGTGGGCCTGGTCGGCCCCAACGGCGCCGGCAAGACGACGATCTTCCGCCTGCTCATGGGCGCCGAGCAGCCCGACGAGGGCACGGTCGAAAAGCCGCGCCGCCTGACCCTGGGCTACTTCGATCAGCACGTCGGCGACCTGCGCGGGCGCAGCGTGCTCGCCGAGACCGTCTCGGGGGCCGGCGAGGTCGCCGGGCTCGGCGAGGAGCTCAAGCGGCTGGAGGCGGTGATGGCCGACCCCGACGCCCCCGACCTCGATCGCGCCATCGCCCGCTACGGCGAGGTGCAGCTGCGCTTCGAGGAGCTCGGCGGCTACGAGGTGGAGGCGCGCGCCCACACCATCCTCGCCGGCCTGGGCCTTATCGACTACCAGATCGAGGGCGACGTCGGCCACCTGTCGGGCGGCTGGAAGATGCGGGTCGCCCTGGCCAAGATCCTGCTCCTGCGCCCCGACATGCTGCTCCTCGACGAGCCGACCAACTACCTCGATATCGAGTCGATCCTGTGGCTGGAGCAGTTCCTGCGCGACTACCCGGGCAGCGTCATCATGACCAGCCACGACCGCGACGTGTGCAACCGGGTGGTCAAAAAGATCATCGAGATCGACGGCGGCCAGGTGCGAAGCTACTCGGGCAACTACGACTTCTACGAGCAGGCGCGGACCCTGGAGGCGGCGCGGCGCGAGGCCGAGTACGAGCGCCAGCAGGCGATGCTGGCCAAGGAGCTGCGCTTCATCGACCGCTTCCGCGCCCAGGCGGCCAAGGCGGCGCAGGTGCAGAGCCGGGTCAAGAAGCTCGACAAGATCGACCGCATCGAGCCGCCGCGGCGCCTGGTCGAGAAGCACTTCGACTTCCGCCGCCCCGCCCGCTCGGGCGACGACGTGGTCAAGGTGGCAAAGCTGCGCAAGGCGTACGGGGCGCGGGTCGTCCACGCCGGCCTCGATCTGCTGGTGCGGCGCGGCGAGCGGTGGGCGGTGATGGGCGAAAACGGCGCCGGCAAGACCACCCTGCTCAAGATGATCGCCGGGGTGCTCAATCCCGACGCCGGCGAGGTCACGATCGGGGCCTCGGTGACGATGGGCTACTTCGCCCAGCACCAGCTCGAGCAGCTCGACGCCGACTCCACCGTGATCGAGGAGCTGCAGGCGCACGCGCCCACCGCCGGCCTGGGCGTCCTGCGCAACCTGGCCGGCGCGTTCGGCTTCCACGGCGACGATGTCGAGAAGCCGGTGCGCGTGCTGTCGGGCGGCGAGCGGGCGCGGCTGGCCCTGGCGAAGATCCTCTACGACGCCCCGAACCTGCTGGTCCTCGACGAGCCGACCAACCACCTGGACATCGTCACCAAGCGCGCCCTGGTCAAGGCGCTGGGCGGCTACGAGGGGACGATCCTGTTCGTGTCGCACGACCGCGCGTTCCTCCGCGCCATCGCCACCCGCGTGCTCGAGCTCACCCACAGCGGCCCCCGCGTCTACGGCGGCTCGTACACCGAGTACGTGGCCGCCACCGGACGCGAGGCCCCCGGCATGCGCGCCGCCTGAGCCGACCGGCGGAGCTAGACCGCCGCCCGCGCCGGCCGCCGGGGCAGGGCCATCAGGAACACCCCGGCGACGATGAAGGCGCTGGCGCTAATCACCTCGCGGTGCAGTGGCTCGCCGCCGAGCAGCGCCCCCAGCACCACCGCCAGCCCCGGGTTCACGTACGCGTAGCTCATCGCCACCGCCGGCCGGGTATGGCTCAGAAGGTACGTATAGGCGGAGAACGCGACGAGCGACCCAAAGATGATCAGGTAGCCGAGCGAGCCGATGGCGAGCAGCGGCCACTGCGCCGGCAGGCGCTCCCCGCGCGCAAGGGCGATGAGCCCCGCCACCACTCCGCCCATGAGCATCTGCGTCGCCGCCGCCATCAGACCCGGCGGCAGCGGCAGCCGCCGCGCCCACGTCGAGCCGAGCGCCCAGCCGATCGGCGCCAGGAGCAGCATCATCATCGCCCCCGGCGCCGCCTGCAGATCCTTGCCCAGGCACAGGATGGCGACGCCGGCAAAGCCGAGCAGGAGCCCCAGCCACTCGCGCCCGTGTGGCCGCCGCCCGGCAAGGAAGTTGAGGCACGCGGCGCACAGCGGCATCGTCGCGCACACGAGCGCCGCGGCGCCCGAGGAGACCTCGCGCTCGGCCAGGGCGACAAAGCCGTTGCCGACCACGAACAGCAGCACCCCGGCCGGCACCGACGCGGCCAGCTGCCGCCCGCTCGGCCACGGCTGACCGCGCAGCCGCAGCACCACGCACAGCACCGACCCGGCGATGACGAAGCGCAGCCCGACCATGAGCATCGTCGGCAGCGCCTGCACGACAAAGCGCAGCGCCAGGTAGGTCCCGCTCCAGATCAGATACACCGAAAGGAGCGACAGCACGACGAGCAGCCGGGCGGCCGGTCCGGGGCGGGCCGGGGTGAGCGAGCTCTCCGGCGCGCGCGCCCCGGCCGCGGCGGGCTGGTCGCCGTCGGTCGCAGCGGTCAGGTGCGCACCGGACGCGAGGGCAGAGGTCGAAGAAGAGGTTGTGAGCACGGCGCGTATTCTGCTCGCGCGACCCGGGTTGCGCCACGGATTCTTCCCGCTTCACGTCGGCCGCCCTTTCCCTGCAGCGGAATCCGTGGCCGGTGGCTATGATGCGCCGCGGAGGTCGGGCCTTATGAGCTGCAAACCACGAACCGAAGTCCGTCTGGCTCTAGTCGCTATCTCTTTGATGGTGGGACTGATGGTGGGGCCCGCGCGGGCGCAGGAGCCCTGGCAGCCCTGCTCGGCCGGCGCGAGCGATGGGGTGACGCTAGAGCGCCGGGCGGTGCCGGGATCCAAGTTCTACGAGTACCGCGCCACCGCCCGGACCGCCGCGCCCCCCGAGGCCGTCCTGCACGGCATCTGGTACGGCGTCACCGAGCAGGTCCCGCCCATGGTGAAGCTGCGCAAGGTGCTGAGCACCAGCAGCATCGCGATGGTTTTTTACGACCAGCTGACGACCAAGGTGGTGAGCGATCGTGACTACACCTTGCGCATCTCGTGGACCCGCGACCCGCGCACCGGCGTGATCGAGGTCCCCTTCGGCACGATGAACGAGCTCGGACCGCCGCCGGCCCCCGGTCACGTGCGCGTCCCGGTCATCCGCGGCGACTGGATCATTACGCCGGTCGCCCCGGACCCGGCCGCCCGGGTTGATGGCTCCGACAGTCCCTCGACCGGCGCTCAGATCACCTACCTGTGCTACAGCGAACCCGGGGGCAGCATCCCCGCCTTCATGGCGCGCGGCGCCCAGCAGGAGCAGGTGCTCATCGACATCCGCCGAATCCTTGCCCGCGCCCGACAAGCCAGCGCGACAAGGTCCCTGGGGACTCCCTAGAAATACTGAAAGCTACGTCCGCGCCGATTCCCAATCAGCGCTTCGCTGTCCGCCAAGTCCGCGCCGCGCCGCGCGCCCGCTACCCCTCCGCTACCCCCCGCTACTCTCGATGGGCTCGGCGCGCAAAGGACAAAAAACCCGCTTCTACCGAGCGGTCTGGCGTCACATCGCTGAGGTCAATGTGACGCCGATCATGTTACCATATGGCGAAGCCGAGAATGCCGATTTCGTCTGTGAAGACCCGTGTAGTCAAGGTCTGCCCGCACTGCGGCAAGTCCTATGACCTAAACGGACTCCACACCTGCGCGGTCACCCCGCAGGGCAGCCCGCGAGACGATCGCAAGCGGCCCCTCGAAGATCCGCTCATCGGCGCGACGCTCGGCGACCGCTACGAGATCAAGGAGCGGCTCAGCCAGGGCGGCATGGGAGTGGTCTACAAGGCCCGCCACAAGGTGCTCGGCCGCTCGGTGGCGGTCAAGATCATGCTCAAGCAGAAGGACGAGGCGGCGCAGGAGCGCTTTCTGCAGGAAGCCAAGATCGCCTCCACCCTGACCCATCCCAACATCGTCTATATCTCCGACTTCGGCGTCCTTGACGATGGGCGCTCCTATATCGTCATGGAGTACCTGCAGGGGCAGACGCTGTCCCGGGTGCTCCTGCGCGGGCGGCTGTCGCCGACGCGCAGCTGCCAGATCGCCGAGCAGATCGCCGACGGGCTGCAGGCGGTGCATGAAAAAGGGATCGTCCACCGCGA
>DAOMZC010000490.1:0-5371 GCA_035437965.1 Pseudomonadota bacterium | reverse complement strand
CGCCGTGCTGGCTGTGGTCAATCAGGAAGATGTTGTCGGGCTTGAGGTCGCGGTGCCCGCGAACCGCTGCTGCTTCCCGTCGAGAGATGGCAGAGCTGCTTGCCGCAGGAAAAGACGGCGGAAGCCGGAATGCGCTAGAAGGTTTTGCTGTATTTTGAGCCGATGCCTATCGCCGGAGCCATTCTTGTCGGGCTGGTCGCGCTGGAGCACCTCTGGTTTCTCATCCTGGAGATGTTCCTGTTTCGCCAGCCAACTGGGCTGAACGCCTTTCACATGAGCCAGCAGACCGCGGATACCTGCGCGGTGCTCGCCCAGAACCAGGGCCTGTACAACGGCTTCCTCGCCGCGGGTCTGGTCGTCGCCCTGATTACGCGGTCGCGCCTGCTGCGCCGCTTCACGCTGGCCTGCGTAATCGTCGCCGGAATCTACGGCGCGGCCTCGCTTGGCGACAAGGCGGTGTTCATCGGCCAGTCGCTGCCCGGACTGCTCGCTGTCATCCTGACCGAGCTGGGTGAGCGGGCAGCGCGGCAGCGCACACCCTGAGTAGCGCTACTTCTCGACGAACGGATACTCGTGCTGCGCGTCGCGCGTCGTCAGCACCCGCTTGCCCTCGCGCTCGCCGACGACGAACTCGACGCTGTCGCTGCCCGGCTCGGTCGTGATGAGCGAGTAGGTGCCATCGTCATTTTTCCGCGAGGCGACCGCGCTCTTCCACTCGCCGACATCGAGCACTGTCTGCTCACCGCTCCGGAGCACGGTCAGGTCGCCGAGGCTGTCGTTGTGATAGCGCGGCGCCAGCTTGGCGACCGCCGCCGCTTCGGCCGGCACCACCAGGCGCTTGCGGTCGTTCTTGATGATCTCGTGGCGCCGCGCGATGGCGGCCATCACGTCCTCTTCGGCCTCGGGGTTGCCGTCGTAGAGGACCTCCAGCACCCGCCGCACGAACGCCCCGCGCAAAAGGACGCCCGGATCGGCGTTGGTCAGGATAAGACCGCCGACCCCCGCCTCGGGAATCCAGAACATGTCGCTGTGATAGCCGACAAGGTCGCCGCCGTGGTGCACGACATCGACGCCATAGCGCCGATTGACCATGAGGCCCATGCCGTAGGTGTGGTCTTCGCTGATAAGGACCTGCGGCGCCCGGCGCGCCAGCAGCGCATCTTCGGAGACCAGGACCTTGCCATCGGGCAGCTTGCCCTTGGCCAGCTCGAGCTGCACGTACTTGGTCAGATCGTTGACGCTCGACCAGGCGCCGCCCGCCGGCCGCACCGGGACAATCGAGTAGTTCACGTTCATCTGCGCGATGGCGGTGTTGCCGTCGATATCCTCGCCGTGCGGCGAGGCGTGGTTGCCCGCCAGGGCGCGCGCGAAATCAAACGTCGTCGCCTTCATCCCGAGCGGCGCGAACAGCTCCTTGCGCATCGCTTCATCGAACGCGGCGCCGAGCTCCCCCTTCGGATCGCGGACGTAGCCGCCGACAAACCCCGCCGCCGCCGCCATGAGGTTACTGTACTGGAACACCTCGCCGAACTTCGAGGTCGGCTTGAACCCGCCGAGCAGCGCCATCGCGGTCTTGGGCGTCGCCGTCTTGTACTCGAACAGCCACTCCAGATCTTGCCGCGGCATGCCGGTACAGGCGCACACGAGGTGCTTCATCAGCACGCGCGAGGTCGTATCGGCGTCCCCGAGCTTGAACGCCGGATAGACCTGGGTGACCGGCGTCTCCCAGGTGAACTTGCCGCGGTCCACTTCCTTGGACAGAAGGAGAGTCGTGAGCGCCTTGGTGTTGGAGGCGATGATGAACAGCGTGCTCGCATCGACCGGATCCTTCTTGCCGAGCTCCTTGACGCCGAAGCCGCCGGCGAAGACCACCTTGCCGTCTTGCACCAGGCTGAGGCCGATGCCCGGGACGCCGGCCGCCTGCTGCGCCTTCTGCATAAGGTCGGTCACCTGCTTGACGCGCGCCGCATCGAGGACGTGCGCCTTCTTGCCGGCGAACCACTCGCGCGTGTATCCCGCCGGCCGCACGCTGGCCGTTATCAGACCTATCTGTCCACCGCGGCGCTCCTGGGCGGCGTCGCTCCCGTCCAGCAGCAGCACCGACCACGCGGTGCCGCGCCGCCGCGCCATCGCGAACAGCGCGCGCTGCTCGTTGGGCGAGGTCTCGTAGACGAACACCCGCGCCGCTTCCCAGCCGAAGCGCGCCGGGCGATCCTGGGCGATGCGCACGGGCCGATTGAACGCCGGCTGCAGCGTCGGCCAGGCGCGCTTGACCGCGTCCTCGGCATCGCGGGCCTGGGGCACGTCGACGATGGCGAGCTTTATGTCCTTCTCGGGTCCAGTAAGAATCCGACTCGCGCCGTTTTCATAAAGGGTCCAGCTGGCCGGCGCCGTGAAGGTGGTGCCAGCGGCGGTGGCGCGCGGCGAGTCGGCGGCCAGGGTCTCGGGCCTGGGCAGGTCGGCGGCCGGGGGCGCTTGCGCCGCCGCAGGCGATGACGCCGGCGCCGTCGAGGTGTTATGCGCGGTCTGCTGCTGCGCGCCGCCACAGGCGAGCAGCAGCGAGGAGGCAATCCACAGCGACTGGGAGCTCTTCATGGCGGCATCATGCCACAGAACCGCCTTTCCGCGGCTTACCGACGGCGGGGAAGAATCAGGCGGCGGCTCTCGACGCGAGCGCTCGTGCGCGGTGCCCGCGAACCGCTGCTGCTTCCCGTCGAGAGATGGCAGAGCTGCTTGCCGCAGGAAAAGACGGCGGAAGCCGGAATGCGCTAGAAGGTTTTGCTGTATTTTGAGCCGATGCCTATCGCCGGAGCCATTCTTGTCGGGCTGGTCGCGCTGGAGCACCTCTGGTTTCTCATCCTGGAGATGTTCCTGTTTCGCCAGCCAACTGGGCTGAACGCCTTTCACATGAGCCAGCAGACCGCGGATACCTGCGCGGTGCTCGCCCAGAACCAGGGCCTGTACAACGGCTTCCTCGCCGCGGGTCTGGTCGTCGCCCTGATTACGCGGTCGCGCCTGCTGCGCCGCTTCACGCTGGCCTGCGTAATCGTCGCCGGAATCTACGGCGCGGCCTCGCTTGGCGACAAGGCGGTGTTCATCGGCCAGTCGCTGCCCGGACTGCTCGCTGTCATCCTGACCGAGCTGGGTGAGCGGGCAGCGCGGCAGCGCACACCCTGAGTAGCGCTACTTCTCGACGAACGGATACTCGTGCTGCGCGTCGCGCGTCGTCAGCACCCGCTTGCCCTCGCGCTCGCCGACGACGAACTCGACGCTGTCGCTGCCCGGCTCGGTCGTGATGAGCGAGTAGGTGCCATCGTCATTTTTCCGCGAGGCGACCGCGCTCTTCCACTCGCCGACATCGAGCACTGTCTGCTCACCGCTCCGGAGCACGGTCAGGTCGCCGAGGCTGTCGTTGTGATAGCGCGGCGCCAGCTTGGCGACCGCCGCCGCTTCGGCCGGCACCACCAGGCGCTTGCGGTCGTTCTTGATGATCTCGTGGCGCCGCGCGATGGCGGCCATCACGTCCTCTTCGGCCTCGGGGTTGCCGTCGTAGAGGACCTCCAGCACCCGCCGCACGAACGCCCCGCGCAAAAGGACGCCCGGATCGGCGTTGGTCAGGATAAGACCGCCGACCCCCGCCTCGGGAATCCAGAACATGTCGCTGTGATAGCCGACAAGGTCGCCGCCGTGGTGCACGACATCGACGCCATAGCGCCGATTGACCATGAGGCCCATGCCGTAGGTGTGGTCTTCGCTGATAAGGACCTGCGGCGCCCGGCGCGCCAGCAGCGCATCTTCGGAGACCAGGACCTTGCCATCGGGCAGCTTGCCCTTGGCCAGCTCGAGCTGCACGTACTTGGTCAGATCGTTGACGCTCGACCAGGCGCCGCCCGCCGGCCGCACCGGGACAATCGAGTAGTTCACGTTCATCTGCGCGATGGCGGTGTTGCCGTCGATATCCTCGCCGTGCGGCGAGGCGTGGTTGCCCGCCAGGGCGCGCGCGAAATCAAACGTCGTCGCCTTCATCCCGAGCGGCGCGAACAGCTCCTTGCGCATCGCTTCATCGAACGCGGCGCCGAGCTCCCCCTTCGGATCGCGGACGTAGCCGCCGACAAACCCCGCCGCCGCCGCCATGAGGTTACTGTACTGGAACACCTCGCCGAACTTCGAGGTCGGCTTGAACCCGCCGAGCAGCGCCATCGCGGTCTTGGGCGTCGCCGTCTTGTACTCGAACAGCCACTCCAGATCTTGCCGCGGCATGCCGGTACAGGCGCACACGAGGTGCTTCATCAGCACGCGCGAGGTCGTATCGGCGTCCCCGAGCTTGAACGCCGGATAGACCTGGGTGACCGGCGTCTCCCAGGTGAACTTGCCGCGGTCCACTTCCTTGGACAGAAGGAGAGTCGTGAGCGCCTTGGTGTTGGAGGCGATGATGAACAGCGTGCTCGCATCGACCGGATCCTTCTTGCCGAGCTCCTTGACGCCGAAGCCGCCGGCGAAGACCACCTTGCCGTCTTGCACCAGGCTGAGGCCGATGCCCGGGACGCCGGCCGCCTGCTGCGCCTTCTGCATAAGGTCGGTCACCTGCTTGACGCGCGCCGCATCGAGGACGTGCGCCTTCTTGCCGGCGAACCACTCGCGCGTGTATCCCGCCGGCCGCACGCTGGCCGTTATCAGACCTATCTGTCCACCGCGGCGCTCCTGGGCGGCGTCGCTCCCGTCCAGCAGCAGCACCGACCACGCGGTGCCGCGCCGCCGCGCCATCGCGAACAGCGCGCGCTGCTCGTTGGGCGAGGTCTCGTAGACGAACACCCGCGCCGCTTCCCAGCCGAAGCGCGCCGGGCGATCCTGGGCGATGCGCACGGGCCGATTGAACGCCGGCTGCAGCGTCGGCCAGGCGCGCTTGACCGCGTCCTCGGCATCGCGGGCCTGGGGCACGTCGACGATGGCGAGCTTTATGTCCTTCTCGGGTCCAGTAAGAATCCGACTCGCGCCGTTTTCATAAAGGGTCCAGCTGGCCGGCGCCGTGAAGGTGGTGCCAGCGGCGGTGGCGCGCGGCGAGTCGGCGGCCAGGGTCTCGGGCCTGGGCAGGTCGGCGGCCGGGGGCGCTTGCGCCGCCGCAGGCGATGACGCCGGCGCCGTCGAGGTGTTATGCGCGGTCTGCTGCTGCGCGCCGCCACAGGCGAGCAGCAGCGAGGAGGCAATCCACAGCGACTGGGAGCTCTTCATGGCGGCATCATGCCACAGAACCGCCTTTCCGCGGCTTACCGACGGCGGGGAAGAATCAGGCGGCGGCTCTCGACGCGAGCGCTCGTGCGCGGTGGACGATGCCGCGGGCGTGCACGGCCTGCAGGCCCTGGGTGATCTGCAG
>DAOMZC010000489.1:0-5379 GCA_035437965.1 Pseudomonadota bacterium | reverse complement strand
CAGTCCCGCTGGCACCGATAGTGCCGCTGTTGCTCCAAGGGCTATTGATCGTAACAGTGCCCGCCGGTGCGGTGATCGTCCCCTGATTGGTGAACACACCATTGATGGTGATGGTTTTGCCCGCCGTGTCGGCGGTGATCGTCCCTTGGTTGATGATGCTGTCAGGGCCGTAAACCGCCTGGATGGTCCCGTTCTGGCTGCCTCGAACCGTGATCCCCGCCCCAATCGTCAACACCGCCGCTCCCGGCACCGTGCCATTCCCCTGCGCATTGCGTCGGTTGTAAACGCCGTTGCCGCCAAAGATCACGGCGCTGGCCACGGTGATCCCAAGGAGCAGCGGCGCCGCCCGCTGGGCCGCCGCCCGCCCCCCGGTCACCGCGATCGCGCGCACGATCATCGGCAGCGGCAGCGCCCGGCCGATCGCCGCCGCTCGACCGCCGGGCGGCCCGGCCACCCGTGGCGTCGGCGTCGGCGTCGGTGTCGGCGTCGGCTTCGGCTTCGGCTTCGGCTTCGATCGACCGCTGCCGCCGTCGCACCCTGCTGCCGCGGCGGCTTGCCGCGCCGGCCCGGCCGCCGGGGTCTGTGCCGCGCGCGCGTCCGCCAGGTTCTCGGCCATCGGCATTGAGCTCAGCATGTGTCGGAGTCTTGCGCAAGGCACCGAGCTTCATGGCAAAATGCGCCGCATCATGATGCCGACTCGATCTGGTCTATCTACTTGGTTTGTCCGGCGGCTGCCGGTCGCGCGTCACCTGCGGGCCCGCTTGCCAGGCCGCGCCCGCCTCCTCTGCGGCATGCTGACCCTGGGCGCTCCGGCTCTTACCGGCTGCGGCGGGCACCTCGAGTTCGATCTGAGCCAGGCCATCCTGGAGCAGCGGGTGACCGGCAACGCGGGGGGGGGCACCCTCACCATGTTCCTCCCCAGCCCCGTGGGCTTCGGCCTCAAAGTCGATCAGGAGGCCAAGGCACGCAACGCGCCGGGGCCGATCACGACCGTCTCGCTGACCGGGATGCAGTTTCAGGCCACCGACACCGCGACGCCGCCCGGCGGCAGCAGCTCGTTCGAGTTCGTCTCCAGCGCCACCATCAACATCGAGAGCACCCGGCCCAACTCCAGCTTGCCCAGGGTGCCGGTCGCCAACCTGACCGCCCCGGGCCGCACCATCGTGGCCGTCCCGAGCACGCTCCCCTCGGTGAACCTGCTCCCCTACATCACCGAAGGGGCCCAGTTCACCTCGAGCGCCACCGGCACCCTGCCGCCGCACGACATAACGTTCGTCGGCTCATTCGTCGTCCACGTAAAGACGCTATAGAGACAGCAGGTCCTCGCCGTTGAGCAGCGTCTCGCAGGGGACGCCCAGGGCGACGAGCTCCATGTCGTTGAGGCGCAGCGGCCTGACCATCTCGCCCAGGGGATGGATGACGCCGTGCTGCGTCGACAGCTCGCGCATGATGACGTCCCAGCCGCGCACCTCGGTGAGCACCGGCGGCAGCTCGGCCGGAGTCAGGGCGCGGATGCTCCAGGCCTGCTGCAGCGCGGTGCGCCGCAGGCGATCGCAGGCGGTGAGCAGGTACTTCGCCGTGGTCCGCACGAGCGTGAGGGTCCAGCTCACCTTGTGATCGTCGGACAGCTCGCGGGTCTTTTCCAGTGCGGCGCTGACCTGGGCCTGGACCTGCTCGCCGGCGCGGTCACGCTCAAGCTGCTTCTCGACGGGGACGGCGGGGTTGTGGGGGGCGTTCTCCATCGCCAGGAGCTCAGCGGCAAGGCGGTGCCACTGAGAAACGGTCAGGGATAAAACAAAACGCTTGGGCTGGGCATTCTGGGGGCTCACAGAAAGGGAGTGTAGCCGGCGGGACGTCCCTCGTAACCCCCTAATTTGGCGACCGACTCGGTTGGCGGCGGGCCGGCCTACTGACCGGCGCGCGGCTTGGCGACCGCTTCGGCGACCACTTCGGCGACCACTTCGGCGACCACTTCTTCGAGGACCCCCCAGCGCACGCCGCGATCGCTGATGACGACCTCGCGCACGCCGGCGTGTAGCGCGATCTGCCACAGGATGACCGCGCCGGCATAGATCACATCGGCGCGCCGCGGGTCCAGGCCCGGCAGCTGCTTGCGCTGCGCTACCGGCAGCTCGCCCAGCCGCTGCGCCAGGTCGGCGAGCGCCGCCGTCGGCAGACGCAGCCCGTCGATGCGGGCGCTGTCGTGGGCGGGGAGCCCGAGGTGGATGGCGGCGAGCGTCGTCGCCGTGCCGGCCAGGGCGACGAGCTCGCCCTCGGGGGTCGGGAGCGCCGCGATCGCCTGCTGCACGGTCGCGATCAGCGCCTGCTGCTCCGCCGGCGTCGGCGGATCGCTCGGGAGCAGGCGCTCGGTCAGGCGCACCGAGCCGATCTTGACGCTCGCCCAGCGCTCGGGCCGGTCGCCGCCGACGATCAGCTCGGTCGAGCCGCCGCCGATGTCGAGCACGCTGCAGCGTCCCCCAGGCGGCATCCCCAGGCTCTTGACCACCGAGTCGAACGACAGCCGCGCCTCGTCGTCGCTGCTGATGATGCGCAGCGGCAGCCCGAGTTCGGTCAGGCGGGACAGAAACACGCCGCTGTTGCTGGCGGCGCGCAGCGACTCGGTGCCCACGGCGATGAGCTTGTCGACGCCGAGCTCGCGGGCCCGCGCCAGCTGGCGGCCGATCGCGGCGACGCCCCGCTCGATCGCCTCGGGGTGCAGGCGGCCGGTGCGATCCAGGTCCTGACCCAGGCGCGGCATCTCGAGGAAGTCGCCGACCGCTCGCAGCCGCGAGGTCGTGGCGGCCCCCGCCGCATCCGGGCCGACTACATCGGCCACCAGCATCAGAGCCGTATTGGTCCCACAGTCAATTGCCGCCAGGCGCATGCGCTCACGCTATCACACTGGCGGCCCGCCGTCGGTACGCGCGTCAGGGCTCGGGGCAGAAGCGAGTCGCGGGAGGGCTCAGGGCGGCGCGGGAGAAGCGTCGAGAGTGCTCAGGTAGAGCTGGCGCAGCTGCCGCTCGGATTGCTCGGGGCTGAAGCGGGTCTGGGCGAGGGTCCGGCAGCGCGCCGCGAGCTCCTGCCGCGGCGCCGGCTCGCGCTGGCGAGCAACGAGGTCGACCGTCGCTGCTGCCAGCGCCTGCGGGGAGGGCGGCACCCACCGGCCGACCGTCGCCTGCTCGAGCAGCTCCCACGGGGTGGTGGTGGTCGCGACGACCGGGGTGCCGGCGGCCAGGGCCTCGACGACCACGTTGCCGAAGCTCTCCATGTGCGAGCACAGCCACAGCGCCGCGCTCTCCGCCAGCAGCCGCTCCTTGGCGGCGCCGTGGACCAGACCCGGCCAGGTCACCGCCTCGCCGACCCCCAGCGCTGCGGCGCGAGCACGCAGGCCCGCGGCATAGACCGGGTCGACGGCGGGACCGGCGATGACGAGCGTCGCCGCCGGCACCGCGCCGCGGCGGAGCAAGGCCAGCGCCTCCAGCGCCAGCTCGAGGTTCTTCACCGGGTGGATGCGGCCCAGGGCGACCAGCTGAAAGGAAGGACCCTCGCTCGCCGCCGCCCGGCCATCCGCCGGCATCGCAGCAAGCACCCCCGCCCGCTCGGCCGCGCCGCTCAGCCCCTGCGCGACGACCGCGATCGCGGCGGGCGAGCTGACGCCGAGCTCCCGCAGCAGAGCCCGCACCGCCTCCGCTTCTTCTAAAGAGGTTACGTGCCAGCCGCTCACCCGCCGCAAGAGCGGCGCGGTCGCGGCCAGAAACCGCTCCTTACGGACCTTGCCGGCGCTCTGCCCGAGCGCCCACGGCAAGAGCGCCCCCCGCGGCGACAGCACGACCGGGAGCCGCCCCCCCTCAAGCCGCGACCGCCCCGGTCGCCACCGCAGCTGCTCCATCCCCTGCGCCATCGCCATCGCCAGCACGCTCGCCGCGCTGAACAGGCCCGTGACGTGCACGATCTGCGCCCACCGGCACTGCCGGAAGACCTCGGGCACCATCGCCGGGGCAAGATCCGGCGGCAGCCGCACCGGCGCGTAGTACGTCGGCACCCCGAAGTCCTCGACCCACTGCCCACCGCGCAGCTGCTGCCCCGCCATACCCGCCGTACCCGCCGTGCTCGTAATGACTCGCACCTGGTGTCCCGCCCGTACCTGGGAAAGACTCAGCTCATAAAGGGAGGCTACTGGCCCGCCAAACTCTACCGCCGGATAAAAAGACGGCGTCACATGCAGCACCCGAAGGGGCATTTCTTTGTCAGCCAAAGGCGGCCTTCTGCCCAAGGCTCCGTTCATGTTGCGGGCCGGGCCGCGGCCCGCCGCCGAGCTTGGGAATTTGTCTGTAATGAAGCTTCTGCAGGCTCTGTAAATCCTTCATCTAATGCCGCGCTCCGCCTTCCACTTTAGGCTCAGCCTCAGGTCAAAGCCGCGCCAAAATTCGCCCGGCCAAAAAGGGGCGATTCCTATTGAGAAAAAAGTGGCCGGCTAGCTAAACTGGCGCGGCCACAGGATTTTTCTGGTCGGCGCGGCCGAGCCAGGCACGGACAGACGGCCCAGTTTAGAGGAGCCAAAGACGGCATGCAGGTTGACGACCTCCTTGCGTATCAGCTGGTCCCAAGCGTAGTCGCGGCGGTTCGCGCTGCTGGAGTGGAGAGCTTATGGCCGCTGCAGGATAAGGCGGTGCGCGCGGGGGCGCTGGCGAGCGAAGGCGCGGCCGACCTCCTTATCGCCGGACCGAGTCCGAGCGGCAAGACGTTCCTGCTGGAGCTGTGCGCGGTCCAGGCGGCGCACAGTGGTCAGCGGGTCCTGTGCGTGCTGCCGACCGAGGAGCGGGCCGCGGCCCAGAGCGCCCGGCTGCGCAGCCGTTACCAGCGGCTCGGCCTGCGCATCGGTCGGTTGCCGAGCTTGCGCGAGCGCGGCGAGCCGGGTCGGACGGCCGCGGAGCCGGCGCGGGCCGAGAGCGAGTCGGGGCTTGCCGAGCTCGATGTGGCGCTGGTCGGCGCGGCGCGGCTGACGCAAGAGCTGATCGTCAGGCCGCGGCTTCTCGACGGCGTGGATCTGGCGCTGGTGGATGGGCTGGAAGCGCTGGCGGATCCGCGCCTGGGGCCGGCGATCGAGCTGGCGCTGCTCGGACTGCGACGGGCCCGTCGAGGAAGGGCGGCGCGCGGCCTGCGCCTGCTCGCCAGCTGCACCGAGGTGGCGGGCCTGCCGGCGCTGGCGACGGCGCTGCAGGCCGAGCTGGTGGTCGATGAGCGGCGGCCCTGCGAGCTGCGCTCGGGGGTGGTGCACGGCGGCCGGCTGACCTACTTCTCATCGCGGGACGATCGCGGCAGCGAGCGGCGTTATGAAGAAGAGCTCCATGAAGCGCCGCGGGCGCCGCGGGGCGGCAC
>DAOMZC010000488.1:0-5380 GCA_035437965.1 Pseudomonadota bacterium | reverse complement strand
GCCGCGTGCGCGAGCTCCGCGCCCGCCAGGCCGCCGCGCCGCCCGCCTGCCTGCGCCCGCGCCTGCTCGCCGAGGGACTGATCGTGTTTGCGGTGGCCGAAGTGACGAGCGTCTCCTACGCGGCAGCGGAGCAGACCGCCCAGGCGACCGTCCGCGATGAGGAAGGCGAGCCGCTGATAATCTCGGTTGCGCATCGGGCGGTCGCCCCACACGCCGTGGAGGCGTTCGCCGCGGCGTTCACCCGCGGCATCCGCTTCGTCACCGGACAGGTCCGCTGGGACGGCGATGAGCCCTCGCTGGACGCGCTCGGAGTCGCAACGGACGCCGCATTCGTCGTCCTGGGTCTGGCGCCACCGACAGCCTGCGAGCGGCTCCCGACCCGTCAGCTGGCCCGGCTCGGCAGCCCGCTCGCACCGCCGCTCACCGCCGCCGCCCGCGTGCTCGCCGAGGTAGCGCACCACGGCCTCCTGCGGCTGCCGCGCGACTTCGAGCCGCGCCTGCAGCAAGCCGCGCAGTCGTGCACCGACGCCGGCCTGCTCACCCTGGCGGCAAAGCTGCGCCAGCTCGCCCACAGCCGTACCGCCCCAGCCGCCGCGCTACCCGCGTGGACCGAAGCCGCCTTGTACTGGGAACTGCTGCGCAGCTAAACCGTGCCCCTGCTGAACCAGTAATTTTCACCTCGGAGTGGGCGGCGCCGGAGGCGGGGCCCCGACGCGCGCGAGCGGCGGAGTGCCGCACTTGAACCGACAGCGGAGGCAGACTACCCGATGATGGGCGGAGCCGCAGGCGGAATCAGGATGATCACCTCGCGCTCATCCAGGTCGGCGCAGCCGCCGGCCAGCACCTTGAGCTTGGCCCGGAACACCTGCGGCTTGTCGCTCGCTGGTGCGATCACGTTCTGCGCGGTCACGGTGAAGCGGACGGTGCTTCCCGGGTACACCTTGGTGAACGCCCCGCCGCTTATCTTCGGCGCCGGCAACACCGGCGGCGCCTTGGGAGCGGTGGCGTCAAGCGGCGCTACAGACTGAATGAAGTCCGCCGTCGTCTTGCCCGCCGGCAGGGTGATCCCGCCGTCTCCGGTCGCCTGACCGCTTGTCTGCGTGCTCACATCGAACTTGCCAAAGCGCGCGACCTGGGTGATCCCCGCCGTCACCTGCGACCCGAGGCCGAGGCCCGTCTGCGGGATCTTGAACACCAGCGGGCACTCGCCGTTGGCATTCGGGACCTCGCCGGCGCCATTTTGGCCGGTGCAGCACAGACCGGCGGCGCAGTTGTTCGGGCGCGACGGAACGTCCCACGCCACCGACAGCACGACCGAGCCCGTGGCGTTGGCGGCCTGGATGAGATCCGCAGTCGCGTTGCAGACTCCATTGGGATCCGGAACCAGCCCCGCGACGTTGGTGTAAAGCGCCGAGACTCCGACAAAGCGCGCGCACAGCTGGTTGAGCGCCGTGGTGACCTGGCCGCGCGAGTGCGCCACCGCCGCGGTGGCCGCTTCATAGTCGCCGCGCTCGGTGTTGCTGCCGCCGCCGCTGTATCTGTAGGTGCAGCTCTGCGTCGGCTCGCCCTTGGTGTGAAAGATCGCATCGGTGATGAGCGTAATCACCGGCAGCGCGCCCTTGCGGAAGCCGACCCCTCCGAGCCCGCTGTGGTTGGCGGGGATGTTGACCACGCCGCTTACCTGGTTGCCGGCTCCGGTCGCGATCTGGTAGAGCGCCTCGAGCTGGCCCTCCGGCAGATCCATTCCGTTACCGCGCGGCGCCATTCCGCGCAGCAGCTGGCCCACCGCTGCGCCGGCGGCCGTGGCATCCGCGGTCATCGCCTTGAGCAGAATGAACGGCTGATCGTCCGGCTGTCCGGGGTAGGCGTTGGGAGCCCCGTGTCCGGCATAGGGAAAGTCCTCGACCGCGCCGACTCCGAACCAGGCGTCCTTGACTGCATTGGCCTTGACGCCGGGGATGATGGTGTTCTGCAGGCTCATCGACAGCTGCTGGATCTCGGGGCCCATGCTGCCGGTGGTGTCCACCGCGAAGAACGCATCGAGCGACTGCACGTTGGTGCTAAACTGCAGCGGCTGACTCTGCGGCGCATCTTTATAAGGGAGCTTGAAGAAGAAGTCGGTGGCGGCGCCGCTCTTGCGCAGCCAGACCAGGGTCAGGTTGGCCAGGCCCGACAGCATCACGCCATCGCGCGACAACGCCGCGCTCACCCGCGTGAAGGCGACCTTGTTGGCGGCGCTGACCGCGCTGACGAAGCGCGCCCCGGTGAGCTGGCCGAGGCTCGCGTCCTCCAGCTTCAGGCTCGCCTGCGCCGTCACGTCCTCCGAGCTGCCATCGCTGTATAAGGCGCGTACGGTGAAGTCGCGGGTGGCGCTCTGGTTGAGGTCTACTTCCATTACCTCGTTGTCCGGAGTGATGCGCAGCTGACGCAGCTGGCGCGGTCCCGTCACCTGCAGATCGGCGGCCCCGCCGTCCTCGTCATAGTCGGTCTCGCCGAGGATCGCTCCCGAGCAGCCGAGCAGCAGCACGCCGAGACTCGCCCCCAGTCCCCAGACTCCCCAGATTCTCCAGAGCCTCCGGTCTCCCCTATGATGTCCGGGATGTCCGGTCCTCCCAGCCGCCAGGCCGCGCGGTCGTGAGGAGCCAGTTCGCCCAGGAGCTTGCCAGTCAGCTCGTCCGCGATCCGGGTTCTGGAGTCTCTGCCACATGCTCATTCTCCTTCTGCGCAATAAATCCCGCGCACTCGCTTAAGCTGCAACCGCAAGCCGAAAGAGCCGTAAAATCGAGCACTTACCTAACTAAAATAATGTAGCTACGGACTCTTTCCTCAGCTACCGATTTCGCCAATCTGCGCCGGCACTCCAGGCAAACGGTGGCGCTGCTACCGGCGGGCGCGAGCGGCCCGCAGTCCGCCCTACTTCCTGGCGCGCGTCCGTGGTAAGAACGCGGGGTGCGGCTGCTCCTTGTGGAAGACGATCAGCGGCTGGGCCAGATGCTGGCGACCGGAATGGAGGATGAGGGCTACCTTGCCGAGCTGACCTGCTCGGGGGCGGCGGCGCTGGTGGCGCTGCAGAGCGGGCGCTTCGATGCGTGCGTGCTCGACCTGCAGCTGCCCGATCTGGACGGGCTGGTGGTGCTCGCCCAGGCGCGCGCGGCGCGGGTGCGCACGCCGATCCTCATTCTTACCGCGCGCGATGGCGTGGCCGATCGGGTGCAGGGCCTCAACGCCGGTGCCGACGACTACCTGACAAAGCCGTTCGCCTTCGCCGAGCTGGTCGCCCGGCTGCGCGTGCTCTTGCGCCGCGGCACGCCGCAGCTCGACGGCCGGCTGCGCCTCGGGCCGCTCGAGCTCGATCCCACGGCGCACACGGTGCGCGGCGGCAGCGAGCGCATCGAGCTGTCGCAGAAGCAGTTCGCGCTTTTGGAGTTCCTGCTCCGCCACCGCGGTCAGGTGGTGACGCGGACGACGCTGCTATCGCGCGTGTTCAGCTATGACTTCGATCCGGGGACCAACCTCGTCGATGTCCACGTCGCGCAGCTGCGTCGCAAGCTGGAGCCGTGCGGGGCGGCGGCGTTCATCCAGACCATCCGCGGGGTCGGCTACCGGGCCGGCGAGGAGAGCGATGAGTAGGTGGCGCACCCTGCCGGTGCAGCTCGGCGGCTTCTTCGCGGTCGTGATCACGGCGACGCTGCGTTTGTTCAGCGCCAGCATTTACATGGGCGCCCAGCTCACCGAGCAGGACGACGACGACGAGTACGAGTACACCGAGAGCGAGCTCGCCGAGGAGCGCGAGCACCTGCTCACCACCATCGCGATCGCCCTGCCGGTCTCGCTGGCGGCGGCGATCGGCGGCGGCTTCATCCTGGCCCAGCGGGCCCTCAAGTCGCTGGAGCGGGTAATCCAGATCGCCGAGCAGACGAGCGCCGAGAACCTCAGCGCGCGCATCCCCGAGGTGCGCGGGGCGGGCCACGAGGTCGAGCGGCTGGTCGCCGCCAGCAACGCGATGCTCGATCGGATCGAGCGCGCGGTCTCGGGCCTGCGCCGCTTCACCGCCGACGCCGCGCACGAGCTGCGCACCCCGCTGGCGGTGCTGATGGGGCGCCTGGAGCTGAGCCTGCGTCGCCCGCGCGACGCCGAGGCGCTGCGCGGCACCATCGAGACGACGCTGGAGGAGCTGGAGCGGCTGACCCGGCTGGTCGAGGTGCTGCTGACCCTGGCGCGCTCGGACGCCGGCGATCTGGCGGTGTCGTCGGTGCCGGTCGACGTGGAGGCGTTCCTGCACCGGGTCATGAGCCCCTACGAAGCGGTGGCCGCCGAGCGCGGGCTGCTGCTGCGGCTGCTCACCTCGGCGCCGCCCGAGCTCGTCGTGAAGACCGATCCGCTGCTGCTCGGGCGCGTGCTGGCCAACCTGCTCGACAACTCCTGCAAGTTCACCCCGGCGGGCGGCACCGTCGAGCTGCGCGCCACCTACGGCCCGCGCGGGCTGGTCATCGCGGTCGCCGACACCGGCCCCGGCCTGCCTGAGAGCGAGCGGCCGCGCGTCTTTGAGCGGTTCTTCCGCAGCGCCAGCGTGCGCGGCAGCATCGAGGGCTTCGGTCTCGGGCTGCCGCTGGCGCAGGATCTGACGCGGGCGCTCGGCGGCCAGCTGTACGCCGCGGTGGTGCCGGTGGGCGCCGAGTTCGTGGTCGAGCTACCGCTGCGCGCCGAGAGCGGCCCCCTGCCCGCCCGCGCGGCGCGGCACGAGTCTCCCGAGCGGCCCCAGGCCGCCTGAGCTTATAGGTCGACACCGGCAAGGGCCGGTCGCAGCGCTTATCCTTCGACGCCGGCCAGGTCGGTCGCAGCGCTTATCCGCTTATCCTTCGACGCCGGCCGGGTCGGTCGCAGCCTACTTTCGCCACCCGCCAGAGCAGTCGCGGCGCCTACTTTCGCCGCCGGCAAGGGCCGTTCGCAGCGTCTACTTTCGCCGCCCGCCGAGGCGGTCGCAGCGCTTGCGCTTCGATGCCGGCCGGGGCCGGTCGGACCCCTACTCTTCGTGCGGTGGCAGGGCGGCGCGGCGGGCTCCGCTCAGCGCGCGGCGCTTGCCGCCCAGGGCGCGCCGGCGCTGCTGCACCTCGGACCCCGACTCGCCGATGAGGCAGGTCCGGATGTCGGCGCCGCCCATCACCGCCACCCCGGTCACCCGCAGCACCGGCCGATCGGGGTCGCGCTGCGCCGGGGCGCGCTCGGTGTGGGCGAAGCCGCCCATGATCGCGATGCCGTCCATCTCGACCGCCAGCTGCGGCGGGACGATGATGCTGACCCCGCCCATGAACACGGTGGCGTGGATCTCGGTGACCCCGGGGGCGAGCGCCGCCTCGCGGAAATCCAGCTCGACCCCGCC
>DAOMZC010000487.1:0-5384 GCA_035437965.1 Pseudomonadota bacterium | reverse complement strand
GAACAAGAAGAATAACGGCCGACACCCCGCAGCGGCGCAGGCGGCCGACGACACGAATGAATCACCCGCGGCTGGGGAGGGCATGGATGCCGCCCCCGCCGAGGGGTTCGATCACGAGGCGGCGGCCGCCGCGGATGAGACCTCCACCGCGGTGGAAGACCTGCCCGAACCGCCCAGCAAGCGCGAGCAGTTCGAGCTCGAGCTGGAGGCGATCGAGAAGCAGCTCCTCGAGATCGGCGACCCGTTCGAGAAGGCCAACGCGCTCAAGGCCGAGCTGGCCGCCGCGCGGCAGGAGCGGGCCCGGGCGATCGAGGCCCACGATGCCAAGGTCGCCCGCCTGAACCAGGAGCACCGCCAGGAGCACTGGGAGATCGGTGTGCCCAACGAGGGCCGGAAGCAGAAGCTCGAGAACCGCCGGCACGAGCTGACCAACCTGATCAAAACGTTGGACGACGAGGTCACGCTCTCCTGAGCGTGAGACGGATACCAAGGGTCGGCTGGGTGCCTGCCTGTCACAAGCAGGCAGGCACCCGCGGCCGTGGAGATGATCGATGGCCTGGACCTACAGCGACTGGGCGCAGCAGACCACACCGGCCCTGCGGCTGGCGCGGCTCAACCTGCACATCGAAGAAGTGACCGACAAGATCGGCAACGAGATCTCCGGCGACGGCTACGCCAAGGGCTCAAACGCCCTGACCACGCTGCTCGACAAGCTCTACGCGCGGCAAAGCGAGCTGGAGAAGCGGGTCGAGCGCACGGCCAACGGCGGCGCGATCCAGATCCAGTTCCGCGATCCCACCTGCGGTTGACCCCACACACCGATGCCGCAATCCCCCGACATCCTGAACCGCGTCAACCCCCGCGAGCTGGCCAGCCTCGAGCGGCAGGCCGCGGCGGCGCGACTGCGCTACCAGACCGCGACCACCAAGGCCCGCACGGCCATGCTCAACTCGGGCATGCTGGCGCTCGGCGACTTCGAGGCCGCTCGCCGATCCCGCACCCGCCCGAACACGCACGCGCTCAAGCGCGGCGGCTCAGCGGACAGCCACCGGGACCGCACCACGCGGTTCGAGCTGGCCAAGCAGTGCGAGAGCCTGCTCCGGAACGACAAGCTGGCCCGCTCGCTGGTCCGGCGCCGCAAACAGTTCGTGGTCGGCGACGCCATCGGGGTGCAGGTGCGCTCCGACGATACCGGCTTCAACAAGGCCGCGGAGAAGTTCCTGACCGACTCGGGCCACGGCGGGGGCTGGATGGACTCGTGCGAGCACGCCGGGCACGACTTGCCGGGCGGCGGGCGCGGCGGCCGCGGCATGGTGGAGATGTGCGGATGCGCGATCAGCGCCGGCGCCGGCTCGGGCGACTGCGCCATCATCCCCACCCGCGAGGGCTTCCTGCAGTTCATCGAGTCGGAGCGGATCATCGATCCGCCCGGCAAGTCGATGGACCAGCGGTTTGTCAACGGGGTTGAGTACGACACCACGGGCCGCGTGCAGGCCTACCACATCGCCGATTGGGGCTTCAACGGCGCGATGACCAAGCCGAACACGCGGCGGGTGCCGGCTTCGAGCGTGCTCTACATCCCGAACCCCTCGGACGATCAGCCCAACCTGACGCGGCCCGAGCCGGGCCTCTCGGCCCTGGTCAAGGACTTTGACCGGCTCCGCACCTACAGCGACTCGGTCGCGATCGCGGCCACGATGGCCACGTACTTCGGGCTGGTGATCAGCAGCAAGTACGCCGGCGATGTGGCGGGCAATCTGCCCGGCGCGAGCACGCAGACCAAGACCAACGCGGATGGCGACGACTACTCGCAGAAGCAGAACGAGCTGGAGCCCGGGTTTGTGCTGCCCCTGGAGCCCGGCGAGACCGCCACGCAGATCGACCCCAAGCAGCCGACGCAGGTGTACAGCGATTACCTCATCACCAACCTCGCCCTGATGGGCTCGGAGGGCGGTGTGCCGCTGGTGCTCTGGCTGCTGGACTTCCGCCAGGTGAACTTCCACTCGGCCCGCAGCGCGGTGCTCATGATGGGCATCCTGGCCGCGATCGAGCGGCGGTGGCTGCGGATGCGGCTGTGCGGGCCGGCGTGCCGGTGGCGGCTGGCCCTCGAGATCAAGACCAAGGGGCTGAAGGGCGACGGCAAGACCTACGGCGTGGGCGATGTGCCCGACGGGTGGGACAAGCACGACTTCATCTTCCCGCCGATGCCGGTGGTCGACCCGAAGGACCAGTACGCCGCTGAGGCGCTCGCGGTGGATGCCGGCTTCAAGACCTTTGGCAGCGTGGTGCGGGCCCTCAACGGCCGCGACCCCGACGAGCACATGGCCGAGCTGGCCGCGGAGCGGGAGAAGCGGAAGAAGCTCGGGATCCTGCCCGTGGGGCAGCCTGGAACGAAAGACCCGAACGCGGCGTCGCAGGACAACACCAATGGCCAAGACAACCCACCCGCCGACCCCAACAGCCCTGACGCCGATCCGAACCCGTGAAGGCCGCGGCGTCGCGGTGGACCTGGGCGCTGCCCTGCTGCTGGCCTCGGGGCCGATGTGGGCGATGCACGAGCCCGCCCTGAACGCGCTCATGCTGGATGGCCGCTTCGGATCGCTGAGCGCCAGCGGCCGAAGCCTGTTCGAGGCCGACGCCGGCGAGATGCCCAACCCGTGCGAGCCCACGCTGCACGGCAAGGTGGCGGTGATCGATGTGACCGGGCCGATCACGCCCGGCGCCGCGATGCTGCGGAGCTTTGGCATGGCCGCTGTCTCGCTCGACGACATCGCGCGCGGCCTGCAGGAAGCCGGCGAGGATCCGATGGCCGACTCGGTCATGCTGCGGATCAACTCGCCGGGCGGCTCGATCGCGGGGATCAGCGACTTCATGGGGCTGCTCGAGGCGGTCAAGCGCGTCAAACCCGTGGTGGCCGCGATGGGCGGCAGCGCGGCCAGCCTGGCGGCGTGGATCGCCGGCGGGTGCACCGCCGCGCACGCCAGCCCGGAGACCATCGGCGGCTCGATCGGCGTCTTTGCCGTGGTCGGGGACTCGACCGAGATGTTCAAGGAGATGGGCGTCAAGCGGATGGTGATCGGAAGCGGCCCGTACAAGGGGAGCGGGATCGCGGGTGTGCCGGTCACCGAAGAGCAGGTCAACGAGATCCAGCGTTCGGTGGACGCCATCAACGAGCTGTTCATCGAGGGGATCGCCGAGGGCCGCGGCATGAGCACCGAGCAGGTGCGGGCGCTGGCGACCGGCGCCACGATCATCGGCAAGGACCTGGTCACCGACGGGCTCGCGGACAGCGTGGCCACACCGCGGGTCGTGCTCGAAGCGATGAGCGCCGAGTAAGAATTTTGAAAAACAGTGGCGGGAAAAAAACCGCCATAGGCGCAAGGGAGAGAAGGCCGCATGAAGACGACGCCCAAGCTCAAGCCCTTTGCCCGGAATCAAGCCGCCCCGGCGGCGGCCAAGACGGCCACGGAGCTCGCGACGGAGCTGAAGGCGTCGATCGAATCCCCCGCCGCATCCACCGAGGACACGACCATGTCGACCCCCAAGGCCCCCACCCCCCCGGCCACTCCCGCCAAGGCCCCCACCTCCCCCGCTCCGGCGGTCGAGGCCGACCTCCACGCCGATGCCGGCACCACGACCGAGATCAAGGCCGAGGCCAAGCCCTCCGGCCCCGTGGCGGCGACGTTCGCGGAGCTGAAGGCGGCCTTCGGCGAGGACCCGGCGTTCGTGATGACCGCCCAGGAGAAGGGGTGGACCATGCTGCAGGCCTTCGGTGAACGCACCAAGGCCCTGCAGGCGCAGGTCAGCAGCCTCAAGACCGGTACGGCACGCCTCGGCAACGCCGCGGATGCTGGTGTCGAGCCCGTGGGGATCAACCCCAAGGCGAGTGCGAACGGCTCGATCGATCTCACGGGCAGGACCCCGAAGGCCTACGCCGCCGCCGTCGAGGCGACGATGGCGACCGAGAAGCTGACCGCCGCTCAGGCGGCCGACAAGCTCAACAAGGAACATCCGGAGTTCCGCGCGGCGTGCTTTGCCGGCGGCCGGTTCCACGCCTGATCTGTTCTTGCCGGCGTTCGCCGGTGTTGGTTCCTCCTCCCCCGTCCTCACCGTCATTCCTTTGGCCACCTCTCTCACCGAGGCGCGATCACCATGAATCTTGCCCACAATCCCGGCCCGTGCATCTCGTTCGTTGCGGCAGCCGACACTGCTCTCGGACTCCGCGTGACCATCAACTCATCCGGCCAAGCGGCCATCGCGGGCATCGCGGCCCGCGGCATTGGCCACGCGGACAGCGGCATCGACTCGGGCGTCTCCGGCCCGATCCGGTTGACCAATACCGGCGGCGAGCTGGTGGGCATCGCCTCCGAAGCAATCGCGGTCGGCGACACGGTGCTCACCGCCGCCTCCGGCAAGTGCAGCAAGACCACGGGCGGCGGCGCCTTGGAGATTGGTATCTGCACCTTTGCGGCCGGCACCAACGGCGATCAGTTCAAGTACATCCCGTGCCGACCGGTCACCGCGTAATCCCCGCGGCCTGACGGCCGCACACGAACACCCCCCCCCTGGGCGTGCGTGCGCTATGTGGCGCGTGCCGCCCTTTTCGACGCTCTCGTGATCCGGCCATCGCTGCTCGGGTCTCTCTCTCCAATCAGCAAGGAAGCTCACCATGCAACCCGGCGTAGGCGCTGTCACTCCGCGTTATGACCTGCTCGGCGCGTATCACCAGTTCGAGCGCGGAGGCTTCGTGGCCGACCTGGTGCTGCCCGCCCTCGATGTGCCCGGCCGCCGCGGCTACTTTGGCGTGGTGCCCAAGGGTGTGTTCACGGCCTATGTGAGCACGCTCCGGGCCCCGAAGGGAAGCCCAAGCCGCAGCCAGTGGACCCCCTCGAGCGACAGCTACTCCGTCAAGGAGTACTCGCACGAGATGCCCACCGACATCCAGGAGATCGACGAGTATCAGGGGTGGTTCAACCTCCTCGAGTACAACACGATGCTCTGTGCCGGCGTGGTCGAGCTCGACATCGAGAAGACCACTGCCGATCTGGTGATGAACGACACGACCTTCCCCGCCGACGGTGTGACGGGCGCGACGGTCTCGACCGCCTGGAGCACGTGGGCCTCGGCGACGCCGATCCAGGACCTGATCACCGGCTTCAACGCCCTGCGGAATGGCTCGGGCTGTGAGCCCAACGCCTTCATCTGCACCGTCTCGGCGTTCAACAACATCACCAACACGGCCGAGTTCCGCGACCGGGCCAAGTACGTCGGGATCACGCCAGGCAACGCGACCAAGGGGCAGTTCCTCAGCGTGCTCGGTGGCGCGATGGAGGATGCCGGGCTCGTGACCGACAACTTCCAGGTGATCCTGCCCTGGGCGCGGT